>JAAFHE010000722.1 GCA_013298265.1 Lysobacterales bacterium
TTGTTGCGCCGTCGCGGGCACGTACCCGGTAGGTGTAGCTGGTGTTCGCGGCCAGGCCGCTGTCGGTATACGTGGTCGCGGTCGGACTGCCGACCAGCGTAGTGCCGCGATACACGTCATAGCCGGCGACGCCGCTGCCGCCGGCGTTGTCGGTCGAGGCCGACCAGCTCAGCGAGATCGAACTGCTGGTGCGCGACGGCGAGCTGAGGTTGGCCGGAACGCTCGGCGCGGTGGTGTCGGTCGGTCCGGTGCCGCAGGCGCCGAGGTCCGCATACCAGCCGCAGCTGGGGCAGTGCGTCGGTGGCGCGTTCCAGATCGGCACGTTGGCCTGGTATAGACGGTTCTGGTAGACCATCTTGTCGCCGGCATTGTAGACCGCCGACTGGCTCCAGGCGGCGACGCCGCTGCAGTTGGCGGTCTGCGCGGACGCGGTCCACGCGGTTATGGAAATTGCTAAAAAAAGCAGATGGGTAAAAGCCGATCGGAAGCGCATGTCCTTGACTCCGTTGCGAGTGAGTGCGGAGAGCGAAACCGGGGAGCAGCGAGGCTGCGACGGCGCGTGCGGCAGCGGCAGGGGCTGGCTTCGTGCGCGCGGCTTCAGGGACCACGCGCACGCTGGCGGATTCCCGGGCGGGAAGACCGCGCGACAGCAGCTGCCGCCATCGCCGGTCCGGAACGAGTCCGGGCGCAATGGCAGTACCGACATGCCCTCCCCGGACACATCGTCTGCGGTGACAGATCCGCTACTGCATCCCTATCCATACGGCCAGTGCCCCCGCACTGCCGATATCGAACCCGGCCGGGTCCGGTTCTTCCGCTCGCCGCAGCAGTGCTGCGATCGGCGGTTCCTTCCGTGGTCGCTGTGCCGTAGTTCGGCGCAACGGTGGATGCGCGGTCTTTGCCGCAGCGTCGTGGCTTCATCCAGGCCGGCGATCCCCGCCGGCGTTCCGCCGCGTTCCGCGGCGACTTCCGTGTCGACGGCAGATGCCGCCAGCCCGACGCGGGGCCTACAGTGCGCGCCACTGACAACGTTGTCAACAAGTTCTCTTTCGGGACTTGCGAGCATGGTCACACTATGGGCGATATGTTGCGTCGCAGCGTGAAAAGCCGGCGTTGCTCCTGGCGTCAGCGCACTTCAGGTAAGCCTGGTCCTCACGTTAGTGCGCCATTTGATTGAAATTTTTCCTGTTCTGTCACTGCGTCGAGATCTGTTTGCTGGCAGCGGACGCGATGCATCGCCGGCTGACAGAAACGAAATGACAACGTAGGTCGCTCGCGCCCGGCCGAGGCCTATGCGGCGGTGGAGGGGGCCGTGGCGCGGTCGCGCAGCCAGCCCGCTGCGCCGAGGCCGGCGATGCGCCCGCTGGCCATGCTCGCCGTGAGCAGGTAGCCGCCGGTCGGCGCTTCCCAGTCGAGCATTTCGCCCGCGCAGAACACGCCGGGCAGGGCGTGCAGCATCAGATGGTCGTCCAGCGCTTCCAGGCGCACGCCGCCGGCTGTACTGATCGCTTCGGCGACCGGCCGAGGGCAACGCAGGCGCAGGGGCAGCGACTTGATCGTTGCGGCGAGCCGTTCGATATCGTCGAGCGCGTGCTTGCCGAGTACTTCATGGAGCAGTCCCGCCTTGACGCCGGCGAGGCCGGCCTGGCGGCGCAAATGCTCGCTGGCCGAGCGGCTGCCGCGCGGCTTGCTCAGGTCGCGCTGTAGCTGCGCCTGCGTCGATGCCGGTGCGAGGTCGAGCGAGATCCTGGCAACGCCGTCGCGGTTGATCGTCTCGCGCAAGTCGGCCGAAGCCGCGTAGACCAGGCTGCCTTCAATGCCGCCGCTGGTTATCACGAATTCGCCCTGTCGTGTCGTCGTTCGGCCGTCCTCGCGCGTCCAGCTCAGCGTGACCGGCTTGACCGGCGCGCCGGCGAAACGGCTCGCGAAATGCGCCGACCAGTCGACGTCGAAACCGCAGTTGGCCGGCTGCAGCGATGCGATGTCGATGCCGCGCGCCGCCAGCGCTGCGACCCAGGCGCCATCGGAGCCCAGCACGGGCCAACTCGCACCGCCGAGCGCGAGCACGCAGGCCGCGGCGGCAACGGTGTGCTCGACGCCTTCGCGGTCGCGCAGACGCAGGCGACCCTGCGTGTCCCAGCCGAGGAATCGCTGCTGCATATGGAACTGCACGCCGTGTTCGCGCAGGCGGCGCACCCAGCCGCGCAACAGCGGTGCGGCTTTCAGATCCTGCGGAAAGACACGGCCCGAACTGCCGACGAAGGTCTCTATGCCGAGGCCACGCGCCCAGGCACGCAGCGCATCGGCGTCGAACGTACGCAGCCATTCCTGCACTGCGCCGGCGCGCGCGCCGAAGCGCGCGACAAAATCCACAAAGGGCTCCGCATGGGTGAGATTGAGTCCACCCTTGCCGGCAATCAGGAACTTGCGCCCCACCGAACTCATCGCGTCGAACAGATGCACCGGCACGCCGGCGGCACAGGCGGTTTCGGCGGCCATGAGGCCGGCCGGTCCGCCGCCGATGACGACGAGGCTATCTGGGGTGACGGGAACTGAGGACATGGCCGCCGCCGCGCGAAGGGGCGCGCATGATACGCGAGCACTCGTGTGGCTGCCGCGCTTGACGGATTCGCCGGGGCGTCGGCGCGCCGAGCCGTCACCCGCGTCGCGATGTGTACTGATGGCGGGTTTGTTGTTGCCGGGCGATGGCGAGACGGGTTTGCCGCCGGTCCCTGGCGATACCGCAACGGCGGCGAGCCGGTCGGAAACGGTTGTGCCCGGTGTCTGCGTGCGGGCCACGGCCTTGCCCGAGCGCCGGAAACGCTTGTCTGAAGTTTCCGCC
>JAAFHE010000724.1 GCA_013298265.1 Lysobacterales bacterium
GTTATCCACCCCCGGCGCCCCCGCATTGCGAACCACCTTCTGGTACGCCGCCCACAGGTTGCTGCGTTCGACCACGGCTTCCATCAGCCGCGGCAACTCCGCTTTCGTTTGCTCAGCCGCCGCCGTGATCGTCTCCGCACCACACGGCTCGCCTCCGGGATTCCGTCCCGTCTGCGTGTCCATGGCCCCGCTCACGCGGGCTTCTGCATCGCTGACGCTCATCGAGTCTCGACTGTCCTAATCGCGGTCTCTCACGTTCGGCCCTTCGGTCCTACCTCGCCTACTATGGCCTCTGCTGACTTCTCACTCCGCGTTGCCGCGTCGCCCTTTCAGGCATGAGGTGAGATCTCCCCGGGTATGACGCACCTGCCTTCCCGCTTATGCCTGTCGGATATACGCCGCATCGTCCGTGCAAGTAGTGGACTTTGGCCTTTTTGGCTGCCTCATCCCGACGCGTCGCCTCGTATCCGCTTCCTGTTCGTCAGGCCAGCGTTTTGCTTCCGGCTTCCTCCAGACGCCCAGTCACCCGTAGCGCCCTTGCCTTCCGCTAACTCTTCCCCTTGCCGGGCGAGTAGAGGACTTTCACCTCCAAACAGGTGCGCCCTGCCGGGCGCACCAAAAAACAACGCCGCGCAAAGCGCGGCGTTGTTCACTTCCGGACCAGCGACGACGTCAGGCTGCCTGGGCGGCAAACCCGACATGCGCAGCCGACTTCTCGGACGACGCGCTGAGCTGGCGCCAGTTCGGCGGAGCGGGCCAGTCCGGCGTCGTGATGCCGTCGAGCACGCGGCGCAAGCCGCGACGGTCGAGCTGCGGGGCAAGATCGGCGATCAGGTCCAGCGCATAGTCGCGCAGCACGCGGTCGCGGCGCAGGACGACCCAGGTCGTGCACAACGGGAACAGGCCCGGTGCCGGCAAGGCCTTGAGGTCGGCCATGTCCTCGGGCAGCAGGGCCATCTCGGCGAGCACGCCCACGCCGAGCCCGGCGCGCACGTAGGTCTTGATCAGGTCCGCATCACGCGCCGTGATCGCAATGCGCGGCAGCAGGCCGGCACCGAGGAAGGCGCGGCGCAGCGACGAATCAGGCTTCAGCGACGACTCGTAGCTGACCAGCGGATATTCCGCCAGCTCATCAAGGCGCGGCGCCTTGTCGAGTCGGGCGAGCGGATGGCTGCGCGGCACGAGCACTTGGCGGTCCCAGCGGAACAGCGGCACGGCCATGCCGCCGGCAGGCACGCTGCCCGCCGTCGAGACGATGGCGATGTCGGCTTCGCCGCGCTCGAGCAAGGCCAGCACTTCGGCATCGCCGCTGGGCTTGAGGTGGACGCTGACCTGCGGATAGCGGCGCTTCAGGCTGGCGATGGTTCGCGGCAGCACGAAACGGGCTTGAGTATGGGTTGTTGCGATGCGCAGTTCGCCCTGGGCTTCGTTGCGAAGATTGGCGGCGAGGGCGCGGATGTTGGCGGCTTCGGCCAGGATCACGCGGGCGCGATCAATGACCTGTATGCCGGCGGGTGTGATGCGTTCGAGGCTCTTGCCCTTGCGGGCGAAGATCTGGAAACCGAGTTCATCTTCCAGCTGCTTCAACTGCTTGGAAATGCCCGGCTGGGTGGCGTGTACGCGCTCGGCGGCGAGCGTGATGTTCAGGCCGGAATCGGCGATGGCGATCAGGTAACGGAGCTGTGTGAGTGTCATGACGGCCTTCTCTGAGGAGATCGCAACAGTTCGGATTCAAGCGAGCGACGCCAATTGGTAATCACGTAATGCGTACAGAATCGCGTGGCGTAATAAGTCGGTTTCATACATGTTCTCCAGTGTGGTCTGGCCTTGACGAAGGCCTTCTGTGGCACCGCTCTCGGCGCCGTTTCGTTCAAGCGGGGTGATCCGACTATAACTACAGATCATTTGGCCGTCTATACGTCTGTCCTTTCGCACATGCCGTAACGGCATATGGGCACAGCGAACGCTCACTTCCCTGCACGCGGGCAGACGCACAGCATGGTTCCCGAAGATGCGGCCGCGGTCGTGTCGTGAATCGCCACAAGCGCAGGAACCGGTGCAAAAAACGTCATGTCCGCCGCCCGACTCTATCCGATCTTTGCCGATCTTGCAGGCCGTTCCGTGCTGGTTGTCGGCGGTGGAAATGTCGCCGAACGCAAGGTTGCGGCGCTGCTGGAAACCGGTGCCATTGTGTGTGTCGGCGCCCCGATATTCGCGCAAAAATTGGTAACCTGGGCCGAAAACGGCCGCATTTCGCTGATTTCCGGCGAATTCACCGAGGAGTGGCTTGATCACCAATGGCTGGTCATCGCGGCCACCTCCGACGCCGCCGTAAACGCCGCTGTCGCCGCCGCGGCGGAACGGCAGCGCATCTGGGCCAATGTAGTCGACGACGCAGCGCTTTCAAGCTTCCAGGTGCCGGCAGTGATCGATCGTGCACCGCTGGTCGTTGCCGTATCCACGTCTGGCGCCGCGCCCGTACTCGCGCGATTGGTACGCGAACAGATCGAACGTTTGTTGGATCCGTCGCTGGGTGCGCTGGCGGCGCTGGCCGAACGTTGGCGCGGGCGCATCCGTGGGCGCCTGACCGATCTGAGCCAGCGCCGCCGTTTTCTCGAACGTTTGTTTCAGGGTCGCGTTGCCGACTTCGTGCGTCGCGGCCAGATCGCCGTGGCCGAAGCCACACTCACGCGCGAACTCGACGATGCCGCCGCCGCACCGGCGCAGGGTTCCGTGGTGCTGGTCGGCGCAGGTCCTGGCGACGCGGGCCTGCTCACGCTGAAAGGCTTGCGTGCGCTGAATGAAGCCGACGTCATCCTGCACGATCGACTGGTCAGCCG
>JAAFHE010000723.1 GCA_013298265.1 Lysobacterales bacterium
GTCGGCCCGCTCGCCAGGCACTCGGCCATGAAGGGCGTGGCATAACCCGCCGCGATCAGCACCTGGCTGCTGTGCGACAGCAGCACACCCTTGGGCCGCCCGGTGGAGCCCGAGGTGTAGAGCACCAGCGCCGTCTCGTCAGCGGTGGGCACAACCGATCTGAAGGGCCCGGGGCGCGTGAAGGCCGTGAACTCGGGGCCTTGCAGAGGCACCACTCGGTCGAGCCCCGGCAGTCCGGTGGCCACCGGCATCGCGGTGGTATCGGCAAACATCAGCCTGACGGCCGAGTTGGCAACCATGTAGGCCAGCGTTTCGCTGCCGGCGCGTGGGTTCAGCGGCACGCTCACCAAACCGGCGCGCATCGTGCCCAGCATCACGGCCAGGGCATGCGCGGAGTTGGCCGCCATCACGCCGACGCTGGCGCCGCGTTGCAGGCCGGCTGCCAGCAGACCGCGCGCCACTGCGTCGCACAGTGCGTCGACTTCGCCGTAGCTCCAGCTGCGTGGTTCGGCGGGGTCGAGCAGATCGATCAGCGCGGTGGCCTGTGGGTCGCGCGACGCATCGAGCGTCAGGCCCAGGTTGGCGGGCAAGTCGGTGCGTTGATCCAGCGGCAACTCGCTCATCATTTCCCCGCCTCCATGAAGAAGCTGCCGCGGCCAGTGGCGACGAGCTTGCCGGTGCTGTCGAACACGTCCACGTCGGCCACACCCATGGTGCGGCCAGCGCGACGCACCATGCCCACCGCGTCGAGCCAGGGCCCGCCAGCCGGGCGCAGGTAATCGGTGCGGAAGTCGATTGTGCCCGCGCCGCGTCCGGCCACGGCGATGAGCACCATGCAGCCGGCCGTGTCAATCAGGGAAGCGATCGGCCCACCATGCCATTGACCCGTGCCGGCACCACGTTCGAACTCGGGCTTGAAGGGCATGCGGAAGGTGACGCGCATGGCCTGCTTGTCGATGGCAGTCACCTCGATGCCTGCGAACTTGATGAAAGGCGACGCATCGCATTGCGCTTGCAACGCAGCCACAGGGCCTTTGTAGCCGCTCATGGCGTCACCACGATCTTGCCGAAGACTTCGCGCTCTTCCATCAGTCGCTCGGCTTCACGAATCTGCTCCAGCGGCAACACCTTGTCGATCACCGGCAGCATGCGCTTGGTGCGCGCCAGTTCGATCAGCGCCGTCACATCCTCGCGCCGCCAGCCGTTGCTGCCCATCAGGCTCAGCTCGAAGGTCCAGATGTAGCGCACGTCGATCTGCTCTTCGTAGCCTGCAGTGGCGCCGCAGGTGAGCAACCGGCCTCCGACCTTGAGGCAGCGGATGCCCTCCTGCCAGGAGTTGCCACCGGTGAAGTTGACGACCACGTCGACGCCGCCGCTGCCCGTGATACGCGGCTTGCCCACCAGAGCGTGGGTCGCTTCCATCAGCTTGGCCGTCTTGTAGTTGATGACGTGGTCGGCACCCAGCGCATGCAGACGCGCAGCCTTGTCGTCGGAGCCGGCACAGGCAATCACCGTGGCGCCAGCCAGCTTGGCCAGCAGTACACAGGCCGTGCCCACACCGCCGGAGGCGCCGAGTACGAGCACGGTCTCGCCGGCCTTGACTTGCCCGATCGTCACCATCATGCGGTGCGCGGTGGCATAGGCCAGGGGCAGGCTGGCGGCGACTTCGAAGCTCACGTCGTTGGGCAGCTTCACCAACTGCGGCGCGTAGACAACGCAGTACTCTGCGCGGCCGCCGTCGTACATCTCGCCGATCATGCCCTTGGGGGCGCCTTCGCCCGACAGCGGCAGCGGGTCGATCAGCACGCGCTCGCCGACGGCAAAGCCGCTGACACCGACACCGATCTCGGCGATCTCACCGGCGATGTCCGAGCCGATGATGATGGGCAGCGGCACCTTGATGCCGGGCATGCTACGGCGCGTGAAGATGTCGTGGTAGTTCAGCGAGCAGGCGCGCACGCGCAGCAGCACATGGCCCGGCTTGACCTGCGGTCGTGGGTAGGCCGGCTCGAAGGCCGTTGCCTCGGGGCCGCCGTGGGCCCGCACAACTGCGGCGCGCATCGTGGTTGGAATGCTCATGGGTTCAGCTTTCGTTGTGGGCGATGGCGATGCGCCGGCGCGTGCCGGCCTCGATGTCGTAGAGGTTGAAGTCGCTCATCGTGCGGCCGTACAGATGCAGGCTGACCGCACGCGGCCGCCCGGCAGGCACGCCGGTGATGTGGATATGGTCCGGGTTGGGCACAAAGGTGCTCACGGCGCGCGGTGGCAGCAGAACGACGCCGCCACGCGCCAGCGCGATGCCCTCGTCGCGGCCGTCGTCGGCCGACTGGCGCACAAAGCTGCGCTCCTCGAGCACGCCTTCGACCACGCCTACGACGCCCCAACTGCCGTGATCGTGCACCGGCGTCCACTGGCCGGGCAGCCACACCAGGGCGTAGAGCGACAGGCAGTTGTCCGGCGCGCAGTAGATCAGGTTGCGGGTGTAGTGCGCTGTATCGCTGCGCAAGTGCGCCTCCTGCAGCACCTCGTCGGCGCGCGCACTCAGCTCCATCATCAAAGGCGCGATGGCCAGCACCGCGTCCGACGGGTCCGCGTGCGCACGGCTGCGCCTGAGCGCCTCCTCGATAAACTGGGCCAGGACAGGGATCGTTGCAGTGCCACTTTCTCGAGTCCCGTCTTGCAGGTTGTGGTCGCTCATGTCGTTCAAGCCCTTCAAGCTGCTGCAGCTGCAGGCCATGGGTCCAGCCCATCGGCCCGGCGATTCGACTCCACCAGCCGCGCGTAGTGGCGTTCGCAGGCAAAGAGCAGCAAGACAGCCAGTAGCAGCATCGCCAGGCTCA
>JAAFHE010000725.1 GCA_013298265.1 Lysobacterales bacterium
ATCACGCGGACGGCGAAACGTTTGCAGCAGGGAAGCCGGTCGATTAGACGCGTTCCACCGACCGTCGTTGGCGACTTCAGCCAATACCTGCGGTGGAGCCTGTCGCAGTAATGGGCCATGTGCGAAATGAGCCCAGGCCAAAAGTGCCAATTGGTCGCCGACCCGTTCGTTGCGTGCTGCCTATGATGCCCAGGCCGGGGGGCATCGAGATCGGAGGGAGTCATGCAGCAACGGACGATACGCGGCGCGCTCGCGCTGGCCCTGGCAGCGATGGTGTTCGGCCTGCCGGTTTCGGTGACGGCGCAGACGACGGGAGCTGGACCCCCGAAAGCGCCGCGCGTGGCCGCGCGCAAGGACACGGCGGTGGCGCGGCGTGCGCCGACCGTGGCCATCGTGATCAGTGGCGACAGCGTGATCGCCGGTCCGGCGCGCGATGCGCTGGCGGTGTTCGCGCAGGAGCAGGGTTTTCGCGTGATCCAGGCCAGCGGCCGCTCGCGCGAGTCGGAGCCGGGCGCCTACGCGCGCAAGGCCGATGCGGTGTTCTATGTCGACGCGGATCCGGTCGGTGCGACCGATGTCGAGTATTACGGCAATGTCTCCACGCTTTACAGCGCGCAGTTCAGTCTGAGCGCGTATCGGCCCAGCGACGGCGAGCTGCTGTTCAGCGCGCCGGTGCAGTCGGTCGATTTCACCGCACTCAACGCGCGCGAGAAGGCGCAGGAGACGGTCGAGCCGCTGCTGGCGGACATCGAGCAGGAGTTGCGGCGGATTCGCTGAGTGCGGTGACGACGTGATGCCGGCTTCGGCAGCGTGACCACAGGTATCGCCGCCGCCGGCTGGTCCGTCGGTCTCGGCTGTTCTCGCTCACGCCTGTGGCGGAGCGCCTACGTCACTGTGCGATCGGCGGGCGGCGGCGTGCTCAGTGCCCGAACAGGCGCAGGAACAGCTCGGTATCGGGCTTGCCGCGATGGTGGTATTCGCGCAGCGGCATGTACTGGGTGCGTTCGGACCACCAGAACGATTTGTTGCTCTGCGCGTTGAAGTCGCTGAGGCTGACGATGCTGCGCCAGTCCTCGGCGGTGTTGATGGCCGGGTCCTGCAGTATCTGCAGTGCGGCCTCGGCGTCGAGCTGTTCATGCAGGATGCGCGGCAGCTCCAGCGCCAGGCGTGACATGCGTCGCCACAGCATGTGCGGGTCCGTGCCTGCGCTGGTGTTCAAGGTTGCACAGGTGAAAAACGGGAAATAGCGACCTACGCGGTCGACGCTGGGCATCAGCAGGCCGCACAGCGGCGCCGCCGACCACATGCCGGCGGGCAGCATGAACTGCCAGACCGGCGCCACGAGATAACTGTCCAGCCATTGCTCGGAGATCGAGCGCAGCGCGAACAGGCCTTCTTGCATCCATTCGTCGACGACGGCGACCTGCTCACGCGGCAGGCCGCGCGTGACGAAGTCGCCGAGCGCGGGAATCTTGCCGTAGAAGCCGAATTCGCCCGTCAGCGCCGCGCCGAACATCAGATGCGGCCCGGACAGGAGAAGCTGACCAGCTCGCGCAGGCGGAACGGGTTCTGCACGCTGCTGGCGGTCACTTCGAGCACGATGCGCTTGCCGTGGATCAGCAGTGCGGCGACGAAGCGCTCGGGGCCGGCGCCGGGCCGGATCTCGCCTTCGTCGAACAGGCGGAACAGTGCCCACGGCCCGGTCTTGACCATGTACTTCTCGCCGTCCTTCGCGCTGGCCGTGACGATGCGCACCTGGTTGGTCGCGCGCGGGCCAGGCCAGGTCGCGCGCTGCGGCACCTGCGGACCATGCGCGTAGCGGAACACCTGGCCGTCGACGTCGAGCGTCATCTGCTCGATGGTCGCATCCATTTCCAGCACCTTGAACTCGAACGACAGGTCCATGGCCTTGCCGCCGGACGGAAAGAACACGTCGCGGATACGTGCAGCCTTCTGGAACGAACTCAGCGACACCTGCGAGCCGCCGGGCTGGCGCAGGACCCAGGTCGCGCCGGAGACATCGGCCATCGGCGCGAGCCGGCTCTGGAAGAACGCATCCATCATGCCGCCCTGGCCGAACATGCGCGCGAAGTCGGCGAGCGTGACTTCCTGCGTGGCCGAGCGCTCGAACGGATAGCGGCCCTGGATCGCGCGGCGGCAGAACTCGCCGAGCGAGCTGTCGAGTTCCCCGCCCAGCGTGCTGCGGATGCTGCCGTCGGTCTGGCGGCTGCTGCTGTCGGCGAGGTTCTCCAGCATGCTGCGCAACGGCATCGGCAGCTGCGCGGCCTCGGCGCGCACGCGTGTGAGCACCTCGGTCGAGGGCACGGTCAGCGTGGTGCGCGTCGCCAGCGCGGCCTGCGTGCCGGACATGTTCATGTACAGCTCGTTGAAGAGCTTCATGACGTTGTCGATCTGCGGCGCGCCGCTGTCGGTACGCACGAGGCGGCGGATCGGCTCGAAGCGGTCGTCGACGATGCGCTCCAGGCGTTCTTCCTTGCGCACGGCCGCTGGCACGACCGACGGTCCCAGGGTGCGGCGCAGGTCGTCCGCAGCGGTGTTGACCTGGCGCTTGGCCTGGGTGAGCAGCGACGTGTCGTTGGCGTTCTCCGCCTTGATCAGCGTGGTTTCCCGCGCCACCGCGCGCAGGAACTGCGCAATCGGCGAATCGGGCGCGGACAGGATGCGTGCGGTTTCTATACTTTGCGACATCGAGTTGCTGTCGATGATGCGCACGTCCGCCAGATAGGCTTCCCACAGGCCGACGTACTCGTGCAGGTAGAGGCGCTTGAGGTCGCGCTGCAGTGCGCCTTCGGTCAGCGAATCCAGCTGCTGCTGCGGC
>JAAFHE010000733.1 GCA_013298265.1 Lysobacterales bacterium
AGGGCGGACTATGCGCGTCGAAAGCGATGGCGAGGCCTGACACAATCGCCGGTGGGCACGAGACGGAAAAGCGATCGGTCAGCGTATTCTCACTGCTACCACACGGCTGGCGCGCCAGCTCCTGATCGGCGACTGGCGCTACGACAGGCCGATGCTTGAAGCCGGTGTGCAGCTAAGCGGAACGGTGGCGCCGCCCTGTCAGATTCCGACTCCAATGGCGTAAGCCCCGATATGTCCGAAGCCGATCCCCTCGCTGCCCCCGACCACTTCGCCCGCGTGCGAGCCGTCTTCCACGAGCTCGTCGAACTCGAAGCCTCGCAGCGCACCGCGGAACTCGATCGCCTGGCCGAATCCTCGCCGCTGATCGCGCAGGAGGTGCGGCTGCTGATCGGGCAACTCGACGAAACCGATCTGGTCGCGAGCGTTGCAGCGGCGCCGCCGTCGCAGCTGGGGCCGTTCCGGCTGCTGGAGCGGATCGGCAGCGGCGGCATGGGTGAGGTGTTTCTCGCCGAGCGCGTGGAGGGCGGCTTCGAGCAGCAGGTCGCGATCAAGCTGATGCGCGCGACGGCGGTGACGGCGGATCTGGCGCGGCGGTTCCTGCGCGAACGCCAGATCCTCGCGCGGCTGCAGCATCCGGGCATTGCCCACCTGATCGACGGCGGCATGACGCCGGCAGGCCATCCCTGGCTGGCGATGGAATATGTGGACGGCGACCGCATCACGGCCTGGTGCGCGGCGCGCGGTCTCGATGTTGCGGCGCGCGTGCGCCTGTTCCTGCCGGTGTGCGACGCGGTCGCGTTCGCGCATCGCAACCTGATCATCCATCGCGATCTCAAGCCCGGCAATCTGCTCGTGGATGCGGACGGCCGGCCGCGCCTGCTGGATTTCGGTATCGCGCATCTGGTGGATGCCGATGCGAAGGACCAGACCCAGGCGATGCCCGCGATGACGCTGGCCTATGCCGCGCCGGAGCAGCGCGCGGGCGAGACCGCCACGACCGCGACCGATGTGTTTCAGCTCGGCGTGGTGCTGCGCGAACTGGTCGTCGGCAAGGCAGCGGAAGCCGCGCCGGTGGCGAACCCGCTGCTGCGCGGCGATCTGGGTCGCGTCATCGACAAGGCCACGGCGGAGTCACCGGGCGAACGCTATGCGAGCGTGGCGATGCTCGCGGACGATCTGAGCGACTGGCTGGAACGGCGCCCGCTGCGCAGCGGGATCAGCAGCCCGCGCGAACGGCTGCGCAAGACGGTCTGGCAATGGCGCTGGCCACTGGCGATGCTGGCGACGGGACTGCTGGCGGTCGGTGTCGGTGGCGTGCTCGTGTTGCGCGAGGCGCGCGCGAAGGGGCAGGAAGCGGAGGTCTCGCGACAGACGACGCAGTTCCTGATCGGCCTGTTCCAGGGTGCGGATCCGACCGTGGCGCGCGGCGCGAGCCTCAGTGCGCTGGATCTGCTCGACCAGGGCAATGCGCGGCTGCATGGCGCGGCACGGCTGCAGCCTCAGGTGCGCGCGCGGCTGCTGCGCACCGTGGCGGAAAGCTATGTCTCGCTCGGCCACTATGAGCGCGCGCTGTCGCCGGCGCAGGAGGCATTGGCGCTGCGTCAGTCCGACGGCGATGCCGTCGAGCGCGCAGACAGTCTTGACCAGGTCGGCAACATCCTGCGTCTGCGCGCGGACTATGCGCGCGCCGAGCCCTTGCTGCGCGAGGCGCTGGCACTGCGTCGCGCGCACTTGCCCGATGACGCTCCGGCGACCATAGGCAGCCTTACGCACCTGGCCGCGCTGCACAGTGCCAAGGGCGATTTCCAGGGGGCCAATGCGCTGTTCGCCGAGGCCGCGGACGCCGCGCAGCGCCGCTTCGGCGAAGAATCGGTCGAGACCGCGAAGCAACTGGACGACTATGCCGGCAATCTCGACGACATGGGCCGGCGCAGCGAGGCGCTCACGTTTCTACGGCGCGCACTGGCGATACGCGAGCGTGTGCTCGGCGCTGAGCACCCGGATGTCGCCACGTCGCTCGCGAGCCTCGGCGTGCACTTGTCGGGCTCGGGAAGCTATGACGAGGCAGCGGTGCTGCTCGAGCGTGCGCTGGCCGTACGCCGCGCAATCTATGGGGCGGCGCATCCGCTCGTGGCCTTCACGCAGATCGATCTGGCCGGCGTATACGCGGACCAACACCGTCTCGACGCAGCAGCGCAGCTCGCGCAGGAAGCGCTGGCGACGATCCGCAGCGCACTGCCGGATGAGCACCCCAAGGTCAACGAAGCACTGAACATGGTGGCACTGGTGCGCGTCCTGCGCCGCGACTTTGCCGGCGCGATTGTGTTGCAGCAAGAAGTGTTGCGACGCAGCGCGGCGAGCGCTGGCGCGGATCATCCCGACACCCTGACCGTGCAGAACAATCTCGCGTATGCGCTGACGCGCGCCGGACGCGCCGCGGACGCGGAAGCCACGCTGCGGGACGTGATCGCGCGCAAGCGCGGCGACAACGGCCAGGGCGCGCACGATCACCAGAACCTCGCCGCCGTGCTGTCGCTGCAGGGCAAGCATGCCGAAGCCATCGAATGGCAACGCCGCGCCGTGGCGATGCAGGAGACGCGCGAGGGCAAGACTTCGGTCGCGGCAGCCGTAGCGGTGCGGGAACTCGCGATCACCGAGGAAATGGCCGGCGTGGACGCCGAGCGCGATTTTCGCGCCGCCCTCGCGACTGCCGAGGCGGCCAGCCAGCACGCCGATATCGCGCTGCGCGGCTGGAAGGTTCCGCTCGCCGCCTTTCTGATTGGCACAGATCGGAAGAGCG
>JAAFHE010000726.1 GCA_013298265.1 Lysobacterales bacterium
AAAACCTCGGTTGGCCGAGGTTTTGAAGAAATCATGGAGCGGGAAACGAGACTCGAACTCGCGACCCCGACCTTGGCAAGGTCGTGCTCTACCAACTGAGCTATTCCCGCACCGGAGACCGCGCATTTTAGGGATTGGCCAGTCGATGTCAACACTGGCTGACGACTTTCACTGCAGCGCGCTACTCCTCTCGGTCGCGCAGCACGGGCCAGGCGGCGCGCACATACACCAGTGCCGACCAGATCGTCAGCGTAGCGGCCGCGACAAGCAGGTATTCGCCGATGCGGTAAAGACGCAGCTCGGGGAAATCGTGCTGATGCAGCAGCACCACGAGGGCAATCATCTGCACGATGGTCTTGATCTTGCCGAGGGTCGCGACGCCGACTCGCGCGCGCTGGCCGATCTCGGCCATCCATTCGCGCAGCGCGGAAATGCTGATCTCGCGACCGACGATCACCGCGCTGGTTACCGCGAGCATCGGTGTGGGGTTCTGCTGCACGAGCAGGAACAGCGTCACGGCCACCATCAGCTTGTCGGCAACCGGATCGAGGAATGCGCCGAAGGCCGAAGTCATGCCGTAGCGCCGTGCAATCCAGCCGTCAAGCCAGTCAGTCAGTGCAGCGGCGATGAAGATGCCGGCCGCCGCGAGATTGGCGCCGCTGAACGGCAGATAGAACACGACCACCATCACAGGCAGCAGCACGATGCGGAACAGCGTGAGCATCGTCGGCAAAGTCAGACGTATCGGTCGCACCAGGCTTCCTTGTAGCTACTCAATCGCTGAAACAACGGGAGCGACATCGGGTTGCCGGTACCGTCCAGATCACAACGAAAACCGGACGTCGCGCGGTAGACGAACGGCCAGGAGACCTGTCGTCGGTTGCCGCACGTCCACGCGGTCACGACGGGATTGGCTACGGGCTTCCGCCGACCAGCAAGGCCGCGACGAGTGTGACATGGCCGCGCGTGACTCAACCATGAAATCGCGCGTAGATGCGTTCGGCCAGGTCCCTGCTGACCCCTTTGACCTGCATGAGTTCCTCAACGCCGGCGGCGGCGATGCCCGGCAGACCGCCGAACTGCTTGAGCAGTGCCGAGCGCCGGCGTGCGCCGACGCCCTGGACTTCCTCGAGGCTGGATTTCTCGCGCGTCTTCTCGCGGCGCTGGCGATGGCCGGTTATGGCGAAGCGATGGGCCTCGTCGCGAATCGACTGGACCAGATGCGAGGCCGGCGAATCCGGCCCCGGCCATACGCTGCGGCCGCTCGCGCCGAGGATCAGGGTCTCGTGCCCGGCGCGGCGCTCCGGCCCTTTGGCCACGCCCACGACGAGCACCGAGGTGATACCGAGCTCGTTGAGCACGTCCAGCGCCTGCGCGACCTGGCCCTTGCCGCCGTCGATCAGCAGGATGTCGGGCATGATGCCCTCGCCTGCCGACAGGCGCTTGTAGCGCCGCTCCAGCGCCTGGTGCATAGCAGCGTAGTCGTCGCCCGGTGTGATGCCGGCGATGTTGAAGCGGCGGTAGTGCGATTTCTCCGCCCCCTCGTGGCCGAACACCACGCACGAGGCCACCGTGGCCTCGCCCATGGTGTGGCTGATGTCGAAGCATTCGATGCGTGTCGGAATCTCGTCGAGTTCCAGCAGCTCACGCAGCGACTCGAAGCGGTCGCGCACGGTCTGGCGGCTTGCCAGGCGCGAGGCCAGCGCGGCGGCCGCGTTCTTTTGCGCCAGTTCGAGGAAACGCGCGCGTTCGGCGCGCACGCTCGACTTGATCTCGACCTTGCGCCCGGCCTGAACCCCCAGTGCTTCGGCCAGCACGTCGAACTCCTCGGCGGCCTGGCTGACAATGATCTCCTCGGGCAGCGGCCGCTCCAGGTAGTACTGCGCAATGAACGCAGCAATCACGTCGGCCTCGCTCGCATCCAGCGACAGGCGCGGAAAGAAGTCACGGGAGCCGAGACTGACGCCGTTGCGGAAGAAGAGCACGGATACGCAGGCCAGGCCGTTGTCGATGCGGCAGCCGAGCACGTCCATGTCGGCGCTGGCGCCTTGCACGTAGTGACGCGCCTGCAGTTGCTTGAGCGTAGCGACCTGGTCGCGCAGCGCGGCGGCCTTTTCGAATTCGAGCGCGCGGCTCGCACCTTCCATGCGCGCGACGATTTCGTCGATGACCTGGTTGCTCTTGCCGTCGAGGAACAGTGCCGCGTGGCGCACGCTGGCGGCGTAGTCGGCCTCGTCGATCAGGCCGACACAAGGCGCACTGCAGCGCTTGATCTGATATTGCAGGCAGGGGCGCGAGCGATTCTTGAAATAGCTGTCCTCGCACTGGCGCACGAGGAACAGCTTCTGCATCAGGCTCAGGCTCTCGCGCACCGCATAGCCGCTCGGGTACGGGCCGAAATAGCGCCCCTTCGCGTTCTTGGCGCCGCGGTGGAAGCTCATGCGCGGCGCGTCGGGGCCAGCCGAAATAAAAATATACGGATAGCTTTTGTCGTCGCGCAGCAGGATGTTGTAGCGCGGCTTGAGCGACTTGATCAGCTGCGCCTCGAGGATCAGCGCCTCGCCTTCCGTCCGCGTCAGGGTGGTCTCGACACGCGCGATCTGCGCGATCATCGCCATGATGCGCGGCTCCAGCCGCGGCTTGAGGAAATAGCTGCCGACGCGTTTTTTCAGGTCGCGCGCCTTGCCCACGTACAGCAGTTCGCCGCGCGCATCGATCATGCGATAGACGCCGGGCGAGCCGCTCAGGTGGCGGACGAAGGCCTTGCCGTCGAAGGCTGCGGTGGCGGGGCTGGGTTCCATGCGTCCGGATGATTGCGCAAAACAGGGCTTATT
>JAAFHE010000737.1 GCA_013298265.1 Lysobacterales bacterium
TTCGGCTCGCTCGCCGCCATCCTCGCATTGCAGGAACAGGGCATTCCGCATGCGCGCTGCGTCGTCATGATCGAAGCGTGCGAGGAATCCGGCAGCTACGACCTGCCGTACTACGTCGACCATCTCGCCGCACGCATCGGCAGGCCCTCGCTCGTGGTCTGCCTGGATTCGGGCTGCGGCAACTACGACCAGCTATGGCTCACGACCAGTCTGCGTGGCCTGACCGGCGGCAATCTCACCGTCAAGGTACTTGAGGAAGGTGTGCATTCCGGCGATGCCTCCGGCGTGGTCGCGTCGAGCTTCCGCATACTGCGCGAGCTGCTCGGGCGCCTCGAGGACGAAACTACCGGCCGCATCCGCGCAACCGAGCTGTTCGTCGAGATTCCGCAGCAGCGCATCGATCAGGCGCAGCGCTCGGCGCAGGTACTCGGTGATGCGGTGTATTCCAAGTTTCCGTTTGTGGACGGCATGCGTCCAATGGACGACGATCACGCCGAACTCGTGCTCAATCGCACCTGGCGGCCGGCGCTGTCGGTGACCGGCGTGGCCGGTATGCCGCCGCTGGAATCCGCCGGCAACGTGCTGCGTCCGTTCACGGCGGTGAAGCTCAGCCTGCGCCTACCGCCGACTCGAGATGGCGCCAGCGCCGGTGAGTTCCTCAAGGGATTGCTCGAACGTGATCCGCCCTACGGTTGCGAAGTGACCTTTGATCTGGAAAAAGCCTCGACCGGCTGGAATGCGCCGCAGCTATCGGCGTGGCTGGAACAGTCGGTGGCGGAGGCGTCACAGGCATTCTTCGGCCCCGAGCCGGCGTATATGGGCGAAGGTGGCACGATTCCGTTCATGGGCATGCTCGGCGAGAAGTTCCCGGGCGCGCAGTTCCTCATCACCGGCGTGCTGGGGCCGCATTCCAATGCGCATGGCCCGAACGAATTCCTGCACATCCCGACCGGCAAGCGCGTGACCATGTGCGTGGCCAAGGTCATGGCCGATCACTTCACCGCGAGCCAGGCGGGGCTCACCACAGGCGTGGCGGCGAGTGACGTGAACAGCAACCACGGCGGTCATGGCTGCTGCTGAGCGGCGACAGCGACAGCCCGAGGGAGTTGATGCATGACGGGTTCGGTCGATTCGGCAATAGCGCCGCGCGAGCGGCGCTGGTCCCGGCGTCTCGTGATCGGCTTCGCTGCGCTGGCGCTGCTGGCGCTGGCGGTCTCGTCGTTGTTCGCCGACGGCGGTGCGCATACGCTCGACCGGCAGATCATGCTGCTGCTGCGCGATCCGCAGGCGATGGACGATCCGCTCGGCCCAAACTGGTTCGAGGACGTCATGCGCGACATGACGGGTCTTGGCGGTATCGGCGTCGTGGTCGGTGCCAGTCTGCTGCTTGCCGGCTATCTGTGGCTGCAGCGCCGGCGCGGCGATGTGGTGATTCTCGCGTTGAGCCTCATCGGCGCGCAGCTCATCAGTGCGGTCGCAAAGCTGCTGATTTCGCGGCCGCGGCCGGATCTGGTCTCGCACGAGGCTGAGATCTACAGCGCGAGTTTTCCGAGCGGGCATACCTTGATGGCGACCGTCGCCTGGGTCACGTTTGCGATGCTTCTGGCGGCCGACTTCAACGACCGGCGCGTACGCGACTATCTGCTGCTGACGGCCTGGATCGTCGCCATTGCCGTCGGCTGCAGCCGCATCTATCTCGGCGTGCACTGGCCCAGCGACGTGCTTGCCGGCTGGGCAGTCGGCGCGCTCTGGATGGTGCTGCTGTCGCGGCTGGTTCCGCGGCTGAGAGGCATCAAATCGTACTAGTGACGAGAGGAGAGGAGTGAGAAACGAGTAAAAGCGAGCAAGTGCCTCCGCTTACTCGTTTCTCACGCATCTTCATTCATTTCTCGCTCTACCGCTTCACCCCGGCACGCCACGCATACACTGCGGCTTGCGTGCGGTCCTGCAGCTCGAGTTTGGCGAGCACGTTGCTGACATGGGTCTTGACGGTCTTCTCGCCGATGCCCATACGCGCGGCGATGATCAGGTTGGACAGGCCGTCGGCCATAAGCTCAAGTACTTCGCGCTCACGCAGGCTGAGGCGGTCGAGCGCGCTCGGTGCCGGATCCGACGCGGGTGCGCGCACTGCCTGGACCAGGCGCGTCGCAATGCGCGGATGCAGGATCGCTTCGCCGCGGGCAGTGCGACGCACCGCGTCGGCGAGGGAATCCGCGTCCGTGTCCTTGAGCAGGTACGACAGGGCGCCTGCCTGCACCGCCTGGACGATCTGCGCGTCGTCTTCGTAGCTGGTCAGGATCAGCACCTGGGTCGACGCGCAGGATGCACGGATCAGGCGCGTCGCCTCGACACCGCCGCCGGGCATGACCAGGTCGATCAGTGCCACGTCTGGCGACAGTTCGCGGCAGACTGCGGCGGCCGTCTCAGCGCTGTCGGCCTCGCCGACGATGGTGAGGTCGTCGCAGGTATCAAGGAACGCGCGTATGCCTTGCCGCACCAGCACATGGTCGTCGGCGATGATGACGCGAATCGGCTGATTCATGGCAGTCGTGCTCCGTAGTTGCAGTGGACCCGCACCTCCGTGCCGGCACCGGGTTCGCTGATCAGTTCGAATTGGCCGCCAGGCAAACTTTCGGCGCGTGTGCGCATATTCGCCAAGCCCATGCCGCTGCTGCTGTCGGCACCGCCGATGCCATTATCGGCGATGGACAGCGCAATCTGTTCGGCCTTGCGATGGAGACGGATTGAGACTCGCGTCGCGCGACTGTGGCGCAGCACGTTGGCCAGGGC
>JAAFHE010000728.1 GCA_013298265.1 Lysobacterales bacterium
TGGACGCCGGCAACGCGACCGCGCGCGAAGGACTGACCGCCGTATTCGCGGCGCTTGGAAATCGCGCCGACCAGGCGCTGCTGTCGGGCGACCTGCCGGCGCTGCGCGAGTCCTACGAGCAGGCGCGCCTGCTGGCCGAACGCGCTCAGTTGCGCGATAGCCCCGCCTGGACCAGTTTCCTTGCGGGCCGCCACGCCCTGTTCGACAAACGCCTGCAGGAAGTGCAGCAGTCCGGCTCTGCCGGTCAGGTTGCGGCGCTGAAGCCCGTCGCCGAACTGCTGGCCCAGGACCAGGCGTCCCTGCTGCCACGCTGGCAGGAAGCCGAACGCCTGGTCACCGCGCGGACGCGCGCGACCGGCGATCTCGAACCGGCCCTGGTGCTGGTACCGGCCGACGTCGACGGCCAGCATCTCGACCACGCCTTCGAGCTGGGCCGAACCGAAGTCACGCGCGGCCAGTACGCGCGCTTCGTGCGTGCCACCGGCCGGGCCGCGGCACGTTGCCGCGAGCCGCTGCGCCCGCTGTCCCGGCTCAAGAGCCTCGAGTGGCGCGATCCGGATTTCGCCCAGGACGAGGACGAGCCCGTCGTCTGTGTCAGCTGGGATGACGCCAACGCCTACGCACGCTGGCTCAGCAGCCAGACCGGCGCCCGCTACCGCCTGCCCACCGAAGCCGAATGGCAGCATGCTGCGGCGAGCCTCGCGCGCGGCGGTGTCTGCGAACAGGGCAACGTCGCGGATACCAGCATGGGCACGCGCTGGACCCTGGCGAGCCGGCACAAATGTTCCGACGGCCGCGCGCACACCTCGCCGGTCGGCCGCTACAAGGCAAGCACGATCGGCCTGCACGACCTTGTCGGAAACGCCAGCGAGTGGACCTCCGGCTGCACCGCGAACAAGTGCGCCGAACGCATTTTCCGCGGCACCTCCTGGCGCGACGGGCCCGACGACAATGCCGCCACGCGGCGAGGTTCGGGCGATGCGGACACGGGCTATACGACCATCGGTTTTCGCCTCGTGCGCGAAATCGGCAGCAGTAGTACTGCCACGGCCGCGACGCAGTGAACACTCCCGCACCGCAACGCCGTTCGCTGCATCTCCAGCGCTATCTGATCACCGGCATCCTGACCGTGGTGCCGCTGTGGATAACGTTCATCGTGTTCCGCTTCATCGCTTCGCTGCTCGCCCAGTTCGGCGCGCCGCTGATCGGCGCCGTGTTCGGCTGGCTCAGTGCGTTGTTCCCAGGACTGCGCGGACTGCTCGAGGAGGCTTGGCTCATCACCGTGATCAGCTTCGTCGCGACCTTGCTGATCCTGTACCTGATCGGCCTGGTCGCCAATCGCGTGATCGGCCAGCGCCTGTTCGCCGCGTTCGACGCGATGATGGAGCGCATTCCGCTGGTGCATTCGATCTACGGCGGCACGAAGAAGCTCATGGCGCTGCTGCAGAACAAGCCCAACGGCACGCAGCGCGTCGTTCTGATCGATTTCCCGTCGGCCGGACTCAAGTCCATCGGCTTCGTCACGCGCGTGTTCGAGGATGCGGTTGGCCGCCAGCTCGCGTCGGTCTATGTGCCGACCACACCGAATCCGACCGGCGGTTATCTGGAAATCGTGCCGGTCGAACACCTGATCGCCACCGACTGGAGCGTCGATCAGGCCATGGCGTTCGTGCTGTCGGTCGGTGCGGTGGCACCGGACGCGGCCTTCCCGTCCGCGTTCCCCGCCGCCGCCACGCCGCCGCGCGATCCGGCCTGAGGCCCGCGTACAATGCGCGCCCCACCGCCAGCAGCACGCCGATGACCCACGCCGTAGTCAACGAACTGATCGACCTGCTGGCGCTGGAGCGCCTCGAAGACAACCTGTTCCGCGGCCAGAGCCGTGATATCGGCACGAAATACGTCTTCGGCGGCCAGGTACTCGGTCAGGCCCTGTCGGCGGCGCAGAAGACCGTCGACGATCCGCGCCATGCGCATTCGCTGCACGCGTATTTCCTCCGCGCCGGCGACATCGACGCCCCGATCATCTATTCGGTCGAACGCACGCGAGATGGCAGCAGCTTTTCCGTACGCCGCGTCGTCGCGATCCAGCACGGCCAGCCGATCTTCACCTGCTCGGTCAGCTTCCAGATCGAGGAAAGCGGTGTGGAGCACCAGCTATCCATGCCTGAAGTGCCCAAGCCTGAAGACCTGGCCGCGCCGGCGCCGATCCCGCCGGAGCAGCTGGAACGCGTGCCGGTCAAGCTACAGCGCTGGCTCGGCATGAAGGGACCGTTCGAGTTCCGCCACGTCTATCCGCGCGACGAATTCAACCCGCCGAAGCGGCCGCCGTATCAGCAGGTATGGTTCCGCCTGACCGACGCTGTCCCCGATACGCCCGAACTGCACCGCACCCTGCTCGCCTACGCGTCGGATTTCCACCTCGTGGGAACAGCGACGTTTCCGCACGGCATCTCCTATTTCCAGCCCAATGTGCAGATGGCCAGCCTCGACCACGCGCTATGGTTCCACCGCCCGTTTCGCGCCGACGACTGGCTGCTGTATAGCTGCGACAGCCCGACCGCGCAGAACGCACGCGGTCTGTCGCGCGGCATGATCTACGACCGGCACGGCGTGCTCGTCGCGAGCACGGCGCAGGAAGGTCTGATTCGTTTGACGAAGTAATTCAACGGCGTTGTCTCGCGACGACAGGCCACACGGAACCCCATGAGACAGATCTATACCTCGCTGCGCCAGGAAAACATCGAACGCGTGATCGCGCTGATGACCGAGCACGGCATCGAGACCTCGGTCAGCAACCGCAGCAACTACAAGGGCGGCGAGTGGAAGCG
>JAAFHE010000074.1 GCA_013298265.1 Lysobacterales bacterium
GTGACGTCCTGATTGATGGCGTGCTCGCGGCGGGGCTGTCGGCCGTCGTGTTCCTGCCGCGATGGGCATAGGGAGCCGGCGCGGCTAGTCTGAGGCTCGATGGGTCAGGTTCGACGGGTTATCCGGGCTACGGTCACTGCGCCTCGTCCGGGCACAGGGCGCAGACACCGGAAATGCCGTCGCTCAGTTCATAGACTTGGTGATGGTCCGCGTCCAGGAACGAGGCGGGTCCGTCGAATATCGGCACGACGAGGCCGCCGTCGGGAAACTCTGTGCTTGCGTTCGCATAGGCGGTGCAGGTGGCGAGTGCGAGCGCGCGCGCGACGCGGTAGTCATCGTCAAATTCGCCGCAGGTCTTCGCCGGACACGTGACCATCGGGATCGAAATGGAGTTGACGCGGCAGACCGGCGGCTGGCCGCTGCCGCCCGAACCGCGTAGCTGAGGATTGTTTGCTTCGCGGCGCAGGCAGATCCGGTACTCCCGCAGGCCTGTCTCGGCGTAGCCGAAGGCGCCGAGGTGGAAGGCCTGCTGGCCGCTACAGGCGGTGGGGGTTGGCAATTGGCCGTGCGCCAGCGCAGGGCCGGCGGCGGCCAACAAAAGCAGGGCGATGGAAATGCGGTAGTTCATCGAACGGTTTTCCCCAGGCAGGATGCCGGGCAAGCGAGGTCGCGCACTGCTCCCGGCGGATGATTTTTGCAGCGCACGGGTACCGCTGCCGGGCCAATCAATGGCAGCGACGCGCGCGGGTTGCAAGCCCGGCCTGGGATCAAGCCGGGAAGAAATTTTGGCAATCACTTGATTTGGCTTGGGTTTTTCGGGGGTGGGCGATGTGCAGCCCAGGAGTTGCGGCGAATCCTTCGCCGTAAGCGACTTACGCGCGAAAGCATCCCGCGCGGGCCGGGTTCCTGCCCGGGTTCGCCCCGTTTTGTGGTCGCAGTCGACGGCAACAGGGCATAGCTTGGAGTCGCCCACGGCCAACGCGGCCGTTGCGGGCTTCCACCTCCAGGAGAGTCTCAATGTCACTTCGCTCGCTTCGCGTTTTCGCCGGTTTCGCCCTGATGCTCGGAGGCCTCTCGGCCCAGGCGGAGATGCCTTCCGGCACCGTGTTCTATTCGGCCGTCCTCAAGTTCGCGCATCCTTCTCCCTCGTCTGCCATCAGCGAGTACGTTGTCAGCGTGCCGACCATGGCCGAGTGCCAGAGTCAGGCCAGCGCCATCATCGAGGTGCGCACCCACAGCCCGTACAACTACAACCTGATCTCGCTGAGCGGCTGCGCCTTCCATATCACCGGTTTCTCGACCGGGAGCATGGAGGCCGCGCTGCAGCCGATCCTGTTCACCGACTTCAACCACTACGAGGGCGTGCTGCGCGAACGCTATCGGATTGACGAATACGAGAACGAAATCAGCAAGCTGTATCAGCGCCTGCAGCCCGCTCGCTGAGCCTGACCGCCGTATATCCGGGCCGGCCTTCACCACGCCGGCCCGGATGCTGCCCAGCCCTCACCGGATTGCTATGCCGGACATATCGGTCTTGGCCGGATGTACCCAGCAATCACCAGGCGCCCGGATTCCACATCGGACATCCGTGACGAACGCATCGGATGACCCGGCGGGAGCACGCTCCGGCGGCGTCCGCTGACCGCAGGGGGCGTTGCAGCGTCACGGCACCGGCTTATGCCCAGGCCGACACTGATCTTTCCGCCCGGACTCCTTATCATCGCCGGCCCGAACTGTCGGAGCCGGCCGTGGCGATCACCCCGCAACAGGCGCTGCAGCGCACCATTGAACATCGCGAGATCTTCCACGACGAGATGGTGGATCTCATGGGCCAGATCATGCGCGGCGAGGTGTCGCCGACCATGGTCGCCGCGATCATCACCGGCCTGCGCGTGAAGAAGGAAACCATCGGCGAGATCAGCGCCGCGGCCGAAGTCATGCGCACGATGTCCACGCGCGTGACGACGCCGGCCTATCCCTATTTCGTCGATATCGTCGGCACCGGCGGCGACAGCGCCAACAGCTTCAACATCTCCACTGCGTCCATGTTCGTCGTCGCCGCCTGCGGCGTGCATGTGGCCAAGCACGGCAACCGCAGCGTGTCGTCGAAGTCGGGCAGCGCCGACGTGCTCGAAGCCCTGGGTGCACGCATCGATCTGGATTCGGACCGCGTTGCCGCCTGCCTCGAAGAAACCCGCATCGGCTTCATGTTCGCGCCCAACCATCATCCGGCCATGAAGGTGGTCGCGCCGGTGCGCAAGGAAATGGGCGTGCGCACGCTGTTCAATATCCTCGGCCCGCTGACCAACCCGGCCGGCGCGCCCAACATTCTTATGGGCGTGTTCCATGCGGACCTCGTCGGGATCCAGGTGCGCGTGCTGCAGCGGCTTGGCGCGACCCACGCGCTGGTCGTGCACGGCCGCGACGGTCTTGACGAAATCTCGCTCGGCGGCGCGACCCTGGTCGGCGAGCTGCGCCATGGCGAGATCCGGGAATACGAGATCCATCCCGAGGAGCTCGGCTTTGCCATGGCATCCTCGCGCCAGCTCGCGGTCAACGACGCGGCCGAGTCCCGCCAGCGCGTGCTCGAGGTGCTGGACAACCAGACTGGCGTCGCACGCGACATCGTCGTGCTCAATGCCGGCGCCGCGCTGTACGCCGCCAATCTGGCCGGCTCCGTCGCCGAGGGCGTCGCGCTGGCCAACGAGGCCATCGCGACGGGCGAAGCGCGGGCCAAGCTTGACCAGTTCGTTGCGGCGACACAGCGGCTGGCCGACTGAGGCGCCCGCGATCGACGTGGCGGCCGAGGCTGCCGCGGTTTCACTTATCCAGGCTTTCAAGGACAGATGTGAGCGACATTCTGAAGAAAATCCTCGCGCGCAAGGTCGAGGAAATCCAGGCACGCAGCACGACGCTGACGTTGCGCGCGCTGTCGGCCCAGGTCGATGCGGCACCGCCCGTGCGCGGCTTCGCTGCCGCGCTGAAGGCACGCATCGCCGCGCAGCAGCCGGCGGTGATCGCCGAGATCAAGAAGGCCAGTCCGAGCAAGGGCGTGATACGGGCTGATTTCGATCCGGTCGCGATCGCGCGCAGTTACGAGGCGGGCGACGCGGCCTGCCTGTCGGTACTGACCGACGTGGATTTCTTCCAGGGCAGCGACGACTACCTGCAGCAGGCGCGTGCGGCCTGTGCGCTGCCGGTGCTGCGCAAGGACTTCACGATCGATGCCTACCAGGTATACGAGGCGCGGGTCCTCGGAGCCGATTGCATCCTGTTGATCGTCGCCGCGCTCGGCGACGCGGCGCTGATCGAACTCGCGGCGCTCGCGGTCGACCTCGGCATGGACGTGCTCGTCGAAGTGCACGATGCCGAGGAAATGGAGCGCGCGCTCGCGGTTGCGGAAGCGCTGCCGGTGCTGATCGGAGTCAACAACCGCAACTTGCGCACCTTCGCGGTATCGCTGCAGACCACGCTCGATCTGCGCACGCGCGTGCCGGCCGGGCAGGTGCTGGTTACCGAGAGCGGCATCGTCGCACCGGGTGACGTGGCGCTGATGCGCGACAACGGCGTGCATGCGTTCCTTGTCGGAGAGGCCTTCATGCGGGCGCCTGATCCGGGGGCGGAGCTGCTGCGCCTGTTCGCCTGAGCGTCGTGCTCAGCGCAGGCGTACGAGTTCCAGCGTATCCCCGAGCGCCGCGCGCAGCACCCGTTCGTGCAGGGCGCTCGGCTCGACCAGTACTGCTTTGTGCGCCGCGGCAAGTATCGGCAGGTCGGCCAGGCTGTCGCTGTAACTGATCGCCCACGGCGCGTGCACACCGGCCTTCGCGAGGGTCGTCAGTTTGGCTTGGCTGTAGTTGTGCCGCGGCACGCGCAGGCCCAGCCGGCCGAACTCGACCTGCGTGCCGAGTGCGGTGACCCCGTCGATGGACAGGCCCCTCAGCAGGCTCTCCAGCAGTTGGTGCGCGGTGCCGCTGACCACGAGCACGCGCGCGCCGGCGGTCACATGGTGGCGCAGGCGCGCGACCAGGGTGTCGATGACGCGCCCTTCGGGCGCCAGCCACACGGCGCTGAAGGTATCGATCTCCGCGTCGAAGCGGTTGCGGTCCAGGCCCAGCGTCAGCGCGCGCGTGAACAGCTTGGCGGTCCACGGCAGCGTGCGAGGATGGCGCAGCAGCGGCAACAGCGGCAGCAAGGGCAGGGCGGCGAGCACGCGCCACCATTTCTGTCGCGTGCGCCAGTGCAGGTAGCCGGCGAAGCTGTCGCCGCGCAGCAGCACACCGTCGAAATCGAAGACGATGGTCTCGGGTTGATTCATGCAATCCGTCGCCCCGGCCCTGCCCACGGCGCGTGCGCGCGGGAAGGGGGATGCGTACGGAGCGGCGTGTCCGTGCTCAGCGTGTGCCGAGCACCACGATGGTCTTGCCGGCGACCGTGATCATGCCCTGCTCCTCGAGCTGCTTGAGCACGCGCCCGACCATCTCCCGCGAGCAGCCGACGATGCGGCTGATTTCCTGGCGCGAGATGCGGATCTGGCTGCCCTTGGGATGGGTCATCGCGTCCGGTTCCTCGGTCAGGTCGATCAGCGTCTTGGCGACGCGGCTCGTGACGTCCATGAAGGCCAGGCGGCTGACCTTGCGCGAGGTATGCAGCAGGCGGTTGGACAGCTGCGCGCCGATCGCGAACAGGATCTTCGGACATTCGCTGGCCAGACTGGTCTCGAACAGGTGGAACAGGCGCTCGTAGCTGATCTCGGCCAGTTCCACCGGCGTGCGCGAGCGCACCATGACCTCGCGCCGCGGGGTTTCCACGAACAGGCCCATCTCGCCGATGAACTCGCCGCGGTTGATGTAGGCCAGGATCAGCTCGCGGCCTTCCTCGTCTTCAGTCAGTACCGTGAGCGAGCCGTCGATGATGTAGTACAGGATGTTGGCGGAGTCGCCGGGCCGGATGATGGCCGTCTTGCTCGGGTCTCCATGGCGGCGCGGTCCGGCACCAGCATCGGTGGCGCCTGGACTTTGTTGACGGCCTGTTGCAAGTTGTAACGAAAGTCAGCGATTTTCTGCATGCCCGGATGCCCCAATTCCTCTTCGAGCCGAGTATGCCGGCGCGACTGATGTGTGTGGCCGGTCCTGGCCTCTGCGGTTGCGGCGGGTCCTCTGAGTCCCGTCCGCACGAGCTCGCATCTTAGTCGAAAGCAGCGTGGCTTAACGAATGCGGTGACGGCGGTGTAATCCGTAACCCGAATGGTCCATAATCCGCGCCCTTTCCCCCACCCCGGCCCGTGCGAGGTAATACGCCGTGGTAAAGCCGCTCCCGCGTCTGAAGCTCCAAGGTTTCAACAACCTGACCAAGGCGCTCAGCTTCAACATCTACGATATCTGCTATGCGGTGACGCCGGAGCAGCGTGATCGCTACATCGAATACATCGATGAGCAGTACGACGCCGACCGGCTGACCCAGATCCTCACGGACGTGGCCGACATCATCGGCGCGAACATCCTCAATATCGCGCGCCAGGACTACGATCCGCAGGGTGCCTCGGTCACGATCCTGATTTCCGAGCAGCCGGTCATCGACAAGAAGCTCGCCGGCCGCGATGTCATCTCTGACGCCGTGGTCGCGCACCTGGACAAGAGCCACATCACGGTCCATACCTATCCGGAAACGCATCCGCACAACGGCATAGCGACCTTCCGCGCGGACATTGACGTGGCCACCTGCGGCGTGATCTCGCCGCTGAAGGCGCTGAACTACCTGATCGAGAGCTTCGAGTCCGACATCGTCACGATGGACTACCGCGTGCGCGGCTTCACCCGCGACGTGAAGGGCAAGAAGCACTACATCGACCACAAGATCAACTCGATTCAGGATTACCTGAGCAAGAGCATCAAGCAGCGCTACGAGATGATCGACGTCAACGTCTATCAGGAAAATATCTTCCACACCAAGATGCATGTGAAGGAGTTCCTGCTCGACACCTACCTGTTCGAAGCGAACGCGTCCGACCTCTCGTTCAAGGACCGTCTGCGCATCGAACAGCAGCTCAAGTACGAGATCGAAGAACTGTTCCACGGCCGCAATCTCGGCTGAGCCCGGCTTGTCACCGTGACGTCCGCGAACCCCCGGTCAGTGATGGCCGGGGGTTTTGTCTTCTGGCCCCGCCGCAACGCCGCGGCTGCCGGGCAGGGCGGAACGTACCGCGGCACCGTGCGGGCTACCGTGACCCACAGCACCGGCATCGTGCAGGCGGCGCTGATAGCATGGCCGCATCTTTTCCTGCTATGCCTACTTCCATGTCACGCCGTTTGCCCACGACCTTGCTGTGTGCTGCGTTGATGCTCACGATCGGGGCCTCCGCGACGTTCGCCGCGCCCTACCCGCTGCTCAAACTCGAAACCCCGGCCGACGCCGACGAGGCCGCGCCGGTCGTTCCGCCGGACACGGCCGACGCGGTCGAGCGCAAGATTCACGCCCAGCTGCGCACCGCGACCGGCGGCGACGTGGCCGTGCTGCCGCAGATGCTGGCTTCGGACGACAACGTGCTGGTCGAACTGCGTTTCACGGCCGATGCCGGCCTGCAGCGCGCCGAACAGGCCCTGGGCCGCGCCAAGGCTGAAGTGCGCAACGTGCTGGCCGCCGATCGCATCGAAGCGCGCGTCGCGCGCGGCCAGCTCCATGAGCTCGCCCGCGATGCCGATGTGGTCAGCATCGTGCCGGCGCGCCTGGTGCGGCCGCGGATCGGCAGCCGCACTACTGAGGGCGTCGCCGCCGGCCGCGCCGATCTGTGGCACGCGAACACGCCCGCGCTGAACGGCAGCGGCGTGACCATCGCCGTGGTCGACTCCTTCGACGATACCAGCGGCGAGATCAACAGCCTGCAGCTCGCGGCCAACAACAACTGGCCGCCGGACAGCCGCGTGGTCTTCCAGAACTACAAGACGCTGCCATCGCCGGCTCCGGCCGGGTGTGTCACGAATACTTTCGGCTGCCTCGGCGTCAGTCACGGCAACGCGACAACCGAAATCGCCTACGACGTCGCGCCCGGCGCGAACTTCCGCGTCTACGACACCTACACCGTCGGTGACTGGCGCCGCGCGATTCTCGACGCGGCCAACCTCAACAGCTCAGGCGGCTCGGCCGGCGCGGTGCGTGCGCAGGTCATCTCCGCGTCACTGGGTGCGCCGCTCGACGGCAAGGGCGACGGCAGTGCGCTGCCGGGTTCCATCGCCGAGGCCGCCGGCTGGGCGCGCAACCGCGGCGTGCTCGTGGTCAATGCCGCCGGCAACGAGCGGCAGCAGCATTGGGACGGCCTCTTTCGCGCGTCGTCCACCGGCAACGGCTTCCACACCTGGACCACCGGCGCTAACACCGTCTACAACGTGTTTGGCAACGGCAGCGGCTCGGCGTACTGCATCCCCGCCGGCGAAACCATCGCCGTTGACCTGTACTGGAACAACTGGGTCTCGCCAGGGGCGAACCGCAACTACGATCTTTACCTGTACCGCCGTACCAACGCCTCGACCTGGGAGGCATTGCCCGTCGCGCAGTCCACCCTGATCCAGGGCGGCGGCAGTGGCCAGACGCCGCAGGAACAGATCACGTTCACGGCCAGCGGTTCGACGACCGGGTGTGCGGCCAACAGCGCTGTTTTCGGCATCGCCGTGGTACGCGTTGCCGGTACGACAACATTTGAAAATCTGGAAGTGTTCACTAATATTCCGCTGGACACGCGCGTGACCGCGCGCAGCCTGGGCTTTCCGGCCGATTCGCCGAACGTGCTCAGCGTAGCGGCGATCAACGTGGCGACAGCGGGCACGAATCCGCAGGAAGCCTTCAGCTCCGAAGGGCCAGTGCTGGCCGCCGGTGGTGGCCTGCCGTCGACGAGCGCGCCGACCGATCCCAATCTCAAGCCCGACGTCGCGAGCTACGACAACGTCAGCACGGTGAGCTACGGTGTTGGCGGCACCAATCCGATTCCGGCGACGAGTTTCACCGGCACCTCGGCGTCCACGCCCCATGTCGCCGGCATGGCGGCGCTGCTGATGCAGCGCAACGGCACGCCGACCACGGCCGCACAGCTCGACACGCTGATCCTGACGCCGCTGCGCAGCCTGGCGGCGACCGGCAGCAATGATCTCGGCACGGCCGGGCGCGACTACCAATACGGCCATGGCCGCGTGCGCTTCCAGCGCGAAACCACGCTGGCGTACCTGCAGCAGCCCGCCGCTACCGCAGTCAATACGGCCATCACGCCGGCGGTCAAGGTGCGTGTACTCGACGACGAGGGCCTGCTCGTGCCCAACGGCCTGCTCGCCGGCGCCAGCATTGCGATCGGCACCGACCCCAATGGCGGTAGCGCGCTGCTCAGCAACGGCGGAACCGCGGCACTGGTGCAGGGGGTAGCGACCTGGAGCAACCTGAGCATTGATCTCGGCGGCAGCGGCTACACCCTGCGTACGAGCGGCGGCGCTTTGCCGGCGATCAACAGCAGCGCGTTCAACATTACGACCGGCGCGGCGAGCGCATTGGCGTTTGCCCAGCAGCCGTCGACCACGCAGGCCGGTACGACGATGGCGACGATCACTGTGCGGGTCGAAGACAACAACGGCAACCTCGTCACCAGTGACAACGCCACGCAGGTGCAGCTCACGCGCTCCACCTGCACGGCCAGCCCAGTTCGTGGCGGCGGACCCGTCACGGCCGTGAACGGAATTGCCACCTTTGCAAATGTGGCTCTATATACGCCGGGCTCCAGCCTGCGGCTGACCGCGAGCGCGCCCGGACGCAGCAGCGACAACAGCAGCACGTTCACCATCAGTGCAAACAGCAACCTCCTGTTCCGCAGCGGTTTCGAGGCGTGCCTGCCGTAGCGTGACCGGCAGTCACATCAAACCCGGTAGACCACCGCTTTCATCGCCGCCGCCGCCATGCGCATGAGGTCCGGAATCGGGCGCGGCAGCGCGCGCGCGCCGGCGCCCAGTGCCTGCTCCGCGTGGCGTGCCTCGTCGTCCTTCATGACCGCGACGATGGCACGGCTGCGTGCATCCTGGACCGGCAGTCCGGTCTGCTCCAGATGCTCGTCGAGATGCGCCTCGACCTGGCGTTCGGTCTCGACCACGAAACCCAGATTCCAGCCGTCACCGCGCAGACCGGCCGCGAGCCCCATGGCGTAGGCGCCGGCGTACCACAGCGGGTTGAGCAGGCTGGGTCGGCTGCCCAGTTCCTCCAGGCGATCCTGGCACCAGGACAGGTGGTCGGTTTCTTCCTGCGCAGCTTCCAGCAGGTGCACGCGGGTTGCTTCGTCACGGGCGACCGCGGCCTGGCCGAAATAGAGCGCCTGCGCGCAGACCTCGCCCGTGTGGTTGATGCGCATGAGCCCGGCTGCATGCGTGCGTTCGGTCTCGTCGAGTTCCGCAGCCGGCAACTCGCCGGCCGGGTTCGCGCGCGCGGCCTCGGCGCGCGCACCCAGCGCGGTGCCGAGCGCTTGTTCGATCTGCCCGAGAACGTGGTCGATGCGGCTGTAGTGACGCGTGAACATGGGCAACTCCTGGATGGACGAAGAATTCAGTGCGCAATGACATCCGGCGACAGGGATGTGGAAAGGCTGTCCGCTCTGCCTGTCAACTGTCGCGCGAGCAGTGTGATGGGATGAATCACCGTGATTGCCTGGCCGCGGGCGCGCAGCCCGTTGCCCAGGTGAATGCGGCAGCCGATGTTGCTGGTCAGCAGCAGATCGGCCTGCTGCGCCTGGACCTGGTCCAGGCGTTCGTCGCGCAGCGGATCGGCGATCGCCGGGTAACGCAGGAAATGGCTTCCGCCCGCGCCGCAGCAGCCCGGCTGTTCGGGTAGCTCTGCAATGTTCAACTGTGGAATAAGGGGCAGAAGGGCGCGAACCGCGGCTGCCGCGCCCACGGTGCTCTTGAGCGAGCAGGGCCGGTGAAGCGCCGCTGTCAACGACAGTGGCCGGAATTTCAGTGTTGCCAATTGCGGATCGGCCGCGAGGAACTCGCCGATCTCGCGTACGGCGATGCCGCTATTCACGAGCGCGATATCCCGCATGTCGCCGTAGCAGCCTGAAGCCGACACCAGCACCGTATCGACGGCGGCCTCGACGAACGCCCGTCGCGTTGCTGCGGCCAGGGGCTGCGCCACGCTTACGTGCCCCGCATGCCGCGGCAGCGCGCCGCAACAGCCCTGTCCCGGCGGCTCGCTCACGGTATAGCCCAGCGCCGCGAGCAGTTGACGTGCGGCCGCGTGCGTATCGCGATCGAAGGCCGAGGCCACGCAGCCGAGGAACAGGCCGATACGGCGGCGTTCGCCTGCAGCGGGAATCGCCGACACCGGC
>JAAFHE010000727.1 GCA_013298265.1 Lysobacterales bacterium
GGTCAGAGTGCGCCCCAGGCCGTCAGGCCGGTGCCACGCTCGGCGCCCTGCTCGCGCATCTCGCCCCAGGCGGTGTCGAGTTCGATGCGCTTGATCTCTTCCATCGCGCCTTCTTCGGCGCCGCCAGCCTTGCGGGCCTGGGCGCGCGCCAGGCGTTCCATCAGGCGCAGATCGCGGTCGGTGAGCGTCATGGCCACATCGGTCCAGTGGGTGACGATCTGCATCAGCGATTCGTAGGTGATGGGCGCCGCAGCGCTGCGGGCATGCAGGGCCGCCATCGTGCCGCGCAGCCGCGGGTGCACCGAGCGCAGCACCTGATCGACGGCGGCCTCGCCCTGGCCATCGTCGGCCACCACATCGACCAGGCTGCGGCGGTAGAGCTGCTCGGCGGTGTAGAGGCGGCCGGACAGGATCATGTCGTTCGCCACCGCGAAGCCCGCCTTGCGGATCGTGAAGTTCCACGCGCCCATGCCGGGGAACAGGTTGAACAGCACTTCCGGGAAGCCGGCCTGGGCGCTGCGCTCGAAGATGACCTTGTGAAAGGGCAGCACCGATTCGAGCCCGCCGCCGAGCGTGTCGCCCTGCACCAGCACGGTGGTGTGGATGCCGAGCTGTACGGCGTTTTCCATCCACCAGATCAGGTCCACGCAGCGTTTGCCGTACAGGCGCAGCGAGTCGATGTCGCGCGCGCGGATCAGCAGCACGAACAGCGACAGATCGCCACCGAAGTTGAAGACGCCCGCAACATCGGACGACATCACGTAGTGCTTCACCAGGCCCGGGTTGGCCGAGATGTCGTTGAAGACCTGCTGCAACTCGCTCATCGCCGTCAGGCTGTAGCACTGGATCGGCTTGACGCAGGTGCGCAAGCGCAGCGCTGCAAATTCGGAATCCCAATCGAGACGGATGTATTTGTATTCGCGCCCAAGCAGTTGGGCCAGCCCCACGGCGTCGCCTGTTTTCATACCGATTCGACGATCCGGGTGAAGTGATGAAAGTTGAACATCGTGGACTCGATCACCGCTTCGCGGGCTTCGTCGTCCTTCAACAGGTTGAGGACGACACGCATCTCGGCCATGTGCTCGGCGTCCATGGTGGCGTGTGAACTGACAAACGAGACACCCCGGTCGCCTTCGAGCAACAGCGACTCGCGGATAGCACTGGAGAACGGCCCCCCGTAGACCGAGGCGATGACTTCGAGCGTGTACATCATTCCCAGCACGGAGCACGGATGCTGCCGTTCAGCGGCCCAGTAGTTGTAGCCAATCAAGCCCTGCGCGTAGATCGACGGCCGGTGAGCACGTGTCACCTCGGGCGACACGCCGACGGCCTCGAGATCGTTGACGACCCATTGCTCGTGGCCCGACTCCTCGACCATGTGTTCGTAGAGATGGTAGCGAACGTCACGGTGCGTGTCCTGCATGCGGCTCGCCGCGGCGGCACACAACGGGTTGAAGTGCCAGACCACGTGGTAGAGCTCCAACAGGAAGCGGCGGTATCTCTCGATAGGCATGCCGTTGGCCACGGCGTCCATCAAGGCAGGATGGTTTTCAAAAGCGCGTCGCGCCTCGTCGGTACGGGTCACGAGGTCCGCGAAAAAGGGCAGCATGTTCTACAACTCCAACGACTTGTCTTGGGCGATCGTTCCGATCGGTCTGCGGCCTCACGCTTCCTCACGCCGTGCGTGGCCGCAGCCCGGGCATCTTCACATTGTTTTGTCCGGCGCGTCGGCTGCCTACTGCAAGAAGTGACAGGCTGCCGGGGTCTTGCACGCCGCGTGCCCGCTCGGGCAGCGGCCCGCACGACCTTCGGTACCATCCCAGGTTTGCGCGCCCGCACCGGGCCGCCCACACCCCCAGGAGCACGATGTATGCAGGTGGTTTGCCTTGACCTCGAAGGGGTGCTGGTCCCCGAGATCTGGATCGAGTTTTCCAAGCGCACCGGCGTCAAAGAGTTCTCGCGCACCACCCGCGACGAACCCGACTACGACAAGCTGATGCGCTTTCGGCTCGGTCTGTTGCAACAGCACGGCCTGAAGCTGGCCGACATCCAGCGGGTCATCGAAGGCATGGGCCCGATGGAAGGCGCACGCGAGTTCCTCGACGAACTGCGCTCGCGCTACCAGGTGTTCATCCTGTCGGACACCTTCTACGAATTTGCCGATCCGCTGATGAAGCAGCTGGGCCGGCCCACCCTCCTGTGCCACCGCCTGGAAGTGGATGCCCAAGGCTTCGTCAGCAACTACAAGCTGCGCCAGCCCGACCAGAAACGCATGGCGGTGAACGCGCTGCGCAGCCTGAACTACCAGGTGATGGCCGCGGGCGATTCGTACAACGACACCGGCATGCTGATGGCCGCGCACGCGGGCTTCTTCATCCACCCGCCGGAATCGATCACGAAGCAGTTCCCGCAGTTTCCGGTGATGCGCAACTACCCGGATTTGCGCGCCGCCTTCGACAACGCAGGCCGCAAGCTGATCGCCGAGGCCTCCGCCGCCGCTACCTGAGCCAGGCCCGCGCGTTGCCGAAGATGCGCGTCCACGGGCCCGCGGCGCTGCGTTCGCCCGAGGTCCAGCTCATCTGCACATTGCGGAACACGCGCTCCGGGTGCGGCATCAGCGCGGTGAAGCGGCCGTCCGCCGTGGTCACCGCGGTCAGGCCCTCCGGGCTGCCGTTCGGGTTGGCGGGGTAGGCCTCGGTCGCCTGGCCGGCGTGGTCGACGAAGCGCATCGCGCGCTGCACCGCTTTCGCATCGCCGCGCTGCGAAAAGTCGGCAAAACCTTCGCCGTGCGACACGACGATCGGCAGGCGGCTGCCGGCCATGCCCTT
>JAAFHE010000729.1 GCA_013298265.1 Lysobacterales bacterium
GTTCCTTGACCAGACTCGCGGTGATTTCCATGTAAACCTCGATAGTTGCGGCGGCGATTCGCATCGCGCCAGGAAACGGAATCGTGTTGCGGCGTCACGACAGGGTCATGACGCGGCCGGGGCCGCCGTATGAACGGCGCCCCGGTGCGTGTGCGGTATTACTCGCCCTGCGGGGCCGGACGGCCGCCACCGCCGTTGCGACGCGGCGGGCCGCCCGGACGCTGGCCCGGCTTAGCGCCTGGCTTGCCGCGCGGCGGCGGACCCGGCTTGCGGCCACGCGGGGAATCGTCGGTCGCGGCCTTGACGTGGCCTTCGGCGTCGAGTTCGACGAACTCGTCCTTGTCGTTTCCGCCGGTCTGCGGCGCGGCGGCCTTGCCTTCCAGCACGGCGTCGGCAGCGGCGCGGACGTAGAGCTGCACGGCGCGGATCGCGTCGTCGTTGCCCGGGATCGCGTAGTCGACCAGGGTCGGGTCATAGTTGGTGTCGACCACCGCGATGACCGGGATGCCGAGCTTCTTGGCTTCCTTGATCGCGATGTCTTCATGGCCGATGTCGATCACGAACAGCGCGTCCGGCAGGCGATTCATGTTCTTGATGCCGCCGAGCGAGATGTTGAGCTTTTCCGACTCGCGCTGCAGGCCCAGCACTTCACGCTTGACCAGGCGCTCGAAACGGCCGTCGCTGGCCATGGCTTCGAGTTCCTTCAGGCGCGCGACCGACTGCTTGACGGTGCGGAAGTTGGTCAGCGTGCCGCCGAGCCAGCGGGCCGCGACGTGCGGCATGCCGCAGCGCTCGGCTTCTTCCTTGACCGCTTCGCGCGCCGAGCGCTTGGTGCCGACGAACAGGATGGTGCCGCGCTTCTGCGCCAGGCCGGAGAGGAAATTCATCGCGTCGCCGAACAGCGGCACGGTCTTTTCCAGGTTGATGATGTGGATCTTGCCGCGGGCGCCGAAGATGTACGGCGACATCTTGGGGTTCCAGTAGCGCGTCTGGTGGCCGAAATGGACGCCGGCTTCCAGCATCTGGCGCATGGTGACTTGAGGCATGGTGGTGCTCCGAAAAGTGGGCGCGCACGGTTGATGTGCAGTGCTGCAGCCCGGGGTTGTGGCCTCCACGCTTCCCCGCGACCGACTTCTTGCGAAGCACCCCGGAGCGGTGACGAAACGTGTGTGGATTCGGCAGGATTGCCGTGGTGGCGGGACTTGCTCCCGGCCTGGATTTCGCGCCTTGGCCGGGTGGCCGGAGCAGGAAATCCGCGGAAGCATAGCGGGTCGGGCCACGCCGCGGCAAGCGCCGGTGCGCTGGGCCGGCGGAGGCGCGGGACCGCGTCGCGGACCGACGGGGTCGCCGCTGGTTTGCCTTAAAATCCGGCCACCTAACGCCGATGACCCGCCATGCGCATCCTGCTGCTGACTGCCGTGCTTTACCTTGCCGTCATGCCCAGCACCTCGGCGGCGCTGCCACCGCTGCGCGCCAGCCTCGTCAAGGATGTCGATCCGAGTCCAATCAACCGTGGATCTTCGCCGCAGCACTTCCGCACGCTCGGCGGGCGCGTCTACTTCGCTGCGTCCGCTGTCGACACCGGCGAGGAAGTCTACTCGACCGATGCGCAGGGCAACTTGCGCCTGCTCGCGAACATCGCGGCCGGACCGGACGGCTCGTCGCCGGAGCCGGTCGCCGTGGTCGGTGACCGCGTGATCGTCTCGGCCGACGACCGCGTCGCCGGGCGCCAGCTCTGGTCCATTTCAACCGAGGGCGGCAGTCCACAGCGGCTGACGTCGCTGGGTGACACTTGGGTGTGGCCGCCCGGCACCGCGGAAGAAGTCGTCGCGCTGCCCGGCCGCGCGCTGCTGCGTCTGGTGGGCCAGGGCTATGGGGTCTGGTCGACCGACGGCACGCCACAGGGAACCTTCGCACTGCCACAGGACGCCGGCTTTCCGCTCTCTGTTGTGTACGACGGCTGCGCCGTGAACGGTTCGGCCGTCGTCGCCGGTGCCGGCGACGGCGGCATGCGGCTCGCTAAGACCAACGGCCTGCCCGGCGGCGGGAGCGTTCTGGCGTCGCTGCCCGACGACGCTTATGTCGTGGACAGCGCCGCCGCCGCTGGCTATTGCTATTTCCTGTACACGCGGCAGGGCGGCGGCTGGCTGCTCTGGCGCAGCGACGGCACGCCGGCCGGCACCGTGCAATTCGCTGCTTCGACGACGGGCATCGCCACCGCGCTCGTCGCGCAGGGCACGGATCTCTATTTCACCGGCAACAGCACGGCCCACGCGACCTGGCTGCAGCGCGTCGCGGCGGGCGCAGCGGCGCCGCAGCCGCTGGTCGAGCTGCCGGGTCCGTTGGACACCAACGGCTGGCTGATCGCGCATCGCGGTTTCGTGCTGTTCCAGGCGTTCTCGGGATCCGCCGGCAGCTTCGTGCCGTCAATCTACATAAGCGACGGTACCGCGGCCGGCACCCGCCGGCTGTTCTCCTCGTCGTCAGGCCAGGTGCCGTCGACGGCGCAATCCGTCTATCCGGTCGGTGACGCGATCGTCCTGGCCAGCAGCGGCGACGCGACCCGCATCGTGCTCGCCGACGGCAACGTCAGCACCATCACGCCCACGTCGCTGAATTTCTACGACTCGGCCCTGCTCGGCGACGTGCGCATCGGCGGCGGCAGCACCTTCGCCGAACGGGAGGTGTGGCTCAGCGACGGGACGGCCGCGGGCACGCGCCGCCTGCACGACATCTGGCCGGAAACGCAAGGTGGGCTCAGCGGCGTGGAATCGTGGACCGCGATCGGCGACACGCTGTACTTCACGCCGGGAGATCGG
>JAAFHE010000730.1 GCA_013298265.1 Lysobacterales bacterium
GGGGCTGCCGCGGCAGGAACGGCAGCGGCGCTCCGTGCGGTGCTGGCAACCGCGAATCGACTATTTAGCGGCGCCGCCGGTGCGACGACGGCAGTGCGCGCGTCTTCAACCGCGGGTGCTGCCGTCGGCGCGGCGACCGCGCCGATCTCCACCGGCAGTGCATGCTCCGCAAGGATGTGGGCGGCGAGCTTCGTGACGGTGCTGTGGTCGAACAGTGCAGTGGTATTGAGCGCGATACCGAGCTGTTTGGAGATGACATGCACGGCGTGCACGCCGAGGATCGAATCCAGACCGTAGTCGGCGAAGGGTTCGTCGGCGTCGACGAGATCCACGGAAACCTTAAGCGCGGCCGCGATCGTCTCAACAACTGTGCGGCGCACGAAGTCTTCCTGGCCGGCGCGGTCGCGGGCCGTGCGTTGCGCCGTCTCCGGCGTGAGCTTCGGCGCCGGCACATCGCGCGCGGCCGGCGGCGGCAGATTGCTTGCTACCGCTGCGCCGGCGGTTGGGCGTGACGCCGTGACGGCCTGAGTGACGATGCCGTCGCTGCGGGCGATCACGACCTGCTGGCCGAGGCCGTGCGCGGGTTCCGCGGGGAAATGCACAGCATCGAATCCTTCTGCCTCGAGTACGTGGCGCCAAGCTGCCGGATACAGCGCCGGCGTGCCGGGAATACGCAGCGCCTCGTCCTCGAACAGCCACCAGCCTTCGAGCAGTCCGAAGGTCAGATGGGTGTACAGGTTGAAACCGTTGGTCTCGTTGAGCAGCAGCAACCCGCCGCTGCGCAATGCCGCCTTCGCGTTGCGCAACGTCGTACGTATGTTGCGCGTCGCGTGCAGCACGTTGGTGGCGATCACGAAGTCATAGCTGGCGGTCTCGACGGACTGGTTACGCAACGGCTGCTCGACATTGAACAGCCGGCAGCGCAGATATGGCGCGGCCGCCGCAAAGTGCTCCTCCGCATGCATGAGGAACGATTTGGAAATATCGGTATAAGTGTACTCGTCGATCGACCGTTCGAACGGTCGCAGCTTCTCGAACACCATCGCGCTGGTGCCACCGGTGCCGGCGCCGATCTCGAGAATGCGCAGGCGCCGTTGCGGGTCGCCGCTCAGGTGGTGTCCGACCTGAGCCACCAGTACGCCGGCGAGCACGGCGTTGAAATGGTCCGCAAGCACGTTGCGGCTGTAGACGCCCTCGACGCTGCCCATCTTCGATTGCGGGAACAGGAAGTCCGTCGCGAGGCGACGCCCCGTGAGCACGTCCGGCAGCGCTCGCAGCGTCGTGTCGATCAGATCGATCTGCGCGCCGATTCCGGTTTGAGCGCGCCAGGCCGCGCAGCGATCGTCCCACTGCGACCAGACTGCGGCGATGTCCCGCGGTGCTCGCGCACCTGGGACGAGGCCGACCTCCGACTCGCGCAGCAGGCCCGCTTCCGTCAGCACGCGCACGCTGTGGACTATCCAGCGCTCATAGAATGCGCGCATGCCGCTCGCCGTGAACCAGCCGCGCACCGACGCGGTCGCCGGCAATGGCAGCGGCACGTCGAACAGGCCACAGCGCTGCAGCTGCGCGTACAGCAGCAGCAGTTGCTGCTCGTGGAATTCGGCCTGCCACGCGCGCGCCGCGTCGTCGGCGATGAGTTCCGCAGGAATCGCTTCGATCCGATCCGGCGCAACCAGCGGGCTCCCGGCGGCCGGTGCCGGCAGCGCCTGCACGTACGCCTCGGCGCTCAATGCTGCGAGCGCCTGCGGTGCAAGCGTCGTCACTACCGCGAGCTGCGGTACGCTGCTCGCGAACAATGCCTCCAGCGCGCGCAGGCCATCGTCGGGCTCGATCGAGCCGATGCCGGCCTGCTGCATTCGCTGCCGGTAATAGTCGGACGAGACGGTTCCGACCGTGCCCCAGAAGCCCCAGTTGACGACTTTCACGGCGCACGGCCACGCGGCATCCAGCGCGTGCGCGAATGCGTCCTTGAAGGTGCAGCCGGCGGCGTAGTTGCTCTGCCCGGCGCTCTTCACGAAGCTCTGCAGCGCAGAGAAGAACAGCACGAAATCAAGCTCGTCGTGCGCGAACACCTGCGCGATGCGCACGCAGACGTCTACCTTGGCGCGCAGCGCGGCGCGCAGGCGCTCTTCCTCCATGTTCGCGATGCTCTTGTCCAGCAGGACAATCGCCGAATGGACGATGCCGTCGATGCGGGCGTGGCGCGCCCGGATCTCGCGATGCGCGCGGGCGAGGTCGTCGCGGTCCCCGGCGTCGGCCTGCAGGTACAGCGGCGCGGGGCCGAACGCGGACAGCCGCTGCACGCTTTGTTCGATAGCCTCGTCGATCGCGCGCCGGCCGATCCATACGACCTGCGCGCGATGACGGCGGACCAGATATTCGCTGAAGACCTGCCCGATGCCGCCGGCGCCGCCGATCAGCACGTAGACGCCGCCGTCCCGGAACGCCGGCGCCGCGAACGCCGCGGGCTCGAAGCGGAACAACTGCTGCCGGAACCACTCGCCGCTGCGGTAGGCCCAGGCATCGCCCTTCGGGTTCGCGGGCAGCCGAAGCAGCTCGTCGATGTCGACATTTTCGCCGGCCGGGAGATCGACGAGGCGGACGGCCCAGTGCGCGTACTCCTTGGTCAGCGAACCGACGAAGCCGTGAATGCCGGCGTGCGCGGGATTGACGACGTCGGCGGCGTCGATCTGCTGCGACTGCGTCGTCAGCACGGTCCAGCCGAGCGCACGCGAGCCGTAGCCGTTGGCGAGAAGTGCCTTCACGAGCCGGAACAGCGCGATGACCCCATGCTCCTGCGCATCGATCA
>JAAFHE010000731.1 GCA_013298265.1 Lysobacterales bacterium
TTGTACGGACAGACCGAACGCTGTTTGAAATTTCGATCTTTCCGCCTTTTTTGCGGCGCTATTTCGCCGCCGCCGGTTTTCTCGCGTCGGGCTTCGTATCGGCCAGAGGCTTGAGGAACTCGTCGCTGGACTTTTCGAGGTTCGCCGCCTTGTACTGCGGCAGCACGAAGGTCCAGCCGGTGAAGCGCTGGCTCAGCATCGCGACCTCGGCATCGACGTCGGCGCTGCGCTGCGCCTTGTCCTTTGCTGGATCTGTCACCGCGAGCGATGGCGTTGCGGCCGCCGGCCTGGCCGCATTGTCCGGCGCGGCCGGCTGTGCAGCCTGCTGCGCGTCCCATTCAGACTTGGCCTTGGCCTGCGCCGCGACGACCGATGCATCGAACAGCGCGGCATCCTTGCGTGCGGCGAACTGCGCGTAGAATTTCTCGTCTTTCTTCCATCCCGTGATGTCCACGACAACGCCGTCGAAGCTCGTGAACGTAGCGCGATAGACCTTGCCGTCGGCCGGTGGCGCGGCCTCGGCCGCGGCGACGACATCGTCGAAGTTCAGGCCGGCGAGTACCGTGGCCTGGGTGTTTGCCGCGAAATCCGAGGCGAGTTCGCGCCCCTTCGGCAACTCCGCGAGCGCGTAGTTCGTATCCGCCGGCTGGTTCTTGAAAAGCCGCGCGGGCTTACCGTCCGGGCGGCTCCAGACCACCTCGCGCACGCGTGTGGCCGGGATGTCAGCCACGCGCTTGTCGAGCCAGTTGGCCGCGGTCTTGTCCGGCACGAGGCTGCCCTTGGCGAGCCAGCTCTGCTTGTCGCCGGCACGGCGCACATAGGTCGCGTCACTGCGCGGGTTCATGGTGCCGACAATGAGCTGCGCCGGCTGGGGCAGACCGTCGAGCACGACCAGCACGCCCTTGGCATCGGCGGCGCCGATGTCGCCGACGCCGATCTCGGCGTAACGCTGCTCGTTCGTGGTCTTCGGCTCGGAGACGCGTGCCTGGCTCAGCTTGAGCAGGAATTCGCGCACCTTGCCCGTATCGGCCGGATAGCCGCCCTTCTCTTTCAGGGTCCAGCGCGCGTCGCCCTTCTCCAGCGTCGCGATCGGTTTCTGGCCGGGACCAATGATGCCGATGCGCGTGACGTCGTTGATGCGGTCGGCGAGCCCCGGCAGCACTTCGCCGGCGGCCTGCGCGGTCTGCGCGACCGGCTTGCGCGACAGGCTGATGCCGGCGGCGATCGTGATCGCGACCGCGGCGGCGACCGCGAGGCCGATGACGGTTTTCGAATTCATGTGGTTCATGGTTCTGCCTCCGTCTCAGTGCGCCGCGCGCCGCGATTTCCAGCCGGCGAAGCCCAGCGCCGCGATGATCAGCAGCAGGGGCACCAGCAGGATATTGATGAACTTCAGGCGCGTGCCGAGCGCCTCGATGTCCGCGTCCAGCTCGCGCCGTACTTCGCGCAGCTGTTTGCGGATCTCGATCTTCTGCCTGAGGAAGCTGTCCAGTTCGGCCTTCTGCTCCGGCGACAGCACCATCGCCTGATCGGTACTCTTGGCGCTCTGCAGCTCGGTCAGCTTGCGCTCGGTGTCGCTGAGCTTCTGCTGCAGATCCTTTTCGCTCTGCCGGAGCTTGTCTTCGGCCTGGCGCTTGAGCTCGGCGACCTTGGTGAACGGACGCTGCGATGACGCGCGGCCGCGGATCGAGATCAGATCCGAATCGCCGGCCAGGTTGTCGACCGCGTTGATGACAAGATTGCCGTTGTCGGCAAACGCGTTCAGCACCTTCTTGCCGAAGAAGTCCTGCACCTGAGCCCAGAGCCGGTCGCTGAGGATGTCGGTATCGGCGAACACGACCACGGCGTTTTTCTCCTTGGCTTGGGCCAGGTGGCCGGCGTCCTTGCGCTCCGGGAACGCGGTCTTGAACTCGCCTTCCAGGCGCGCCGCAAGCACGAAGGGCTGGCCGCTCGACTTGAAGTCCGTCAGCAGCACCGATGGATCGGCAAGGAACTTCAGTCGTTCCGCGGGCACGCTCATGGACTGCTCGCTGGACTGGATCAGCGGAACGAGCTTGGACTGCGAATCCTTGGACAATTCAAAAAATCCCACCGTGGACATGTTGATCGCATCCAGGTTCGCCGTGATCACATCGTCGCCGCTGAGGTCCTTGCGCGCAAAGCCGAGGATGCCCGGATGACGCACCGGCGGCGCGTTGGGCGCGACGCTGATCTGCAGCGCGTGGGCGCGGTCGAGCACGACCTTGTCGCGCGCGTACTCCAGGCCCCAGGCCTTGAACAGCTTCGACAGATCCGAGGACTTGTCGGCGAGCATGGCCGCCTGGGGGTTCTCCGGATCAGCGCCGGACGCGTCCTGCTCCGCGTTCGGATCGACGAACACGAGCAGGTGGCCGCCACGCAGCACGAACTGGTCGAGCGCATAGAGCGCATCGTCGCTCAGGTCCTTGGGGTGCACGAGCACGACGACGTTGATGTCGCTCTCGATGGTCTTGAGCGCCGCCGCGTTCATCTGGCGCACATCGAAGAACTGCGCCAGCTCGCCGTAGACCGCCCAGGGCTCGCGCATCTGCCGCGTCGCCTGGTCGAAGCCCATCGTCATCGGCAGCCCTGTGATGAAGCCGACGGCGGGCTTCTTGTCGGTGCTGAGCTCGTGGATCAGCTTGGCGATATCGTATTCGGCCAGGTTCTCGCGTCCCGGATCGAACAGTGGGATCTTTTCTTCGCCATTGATCGAGTTGCTGCCGTAGACGCCGAGGAACACGTTCTCGCCGGCCGGTCCGAACGGCAGGCCCTGGATGCCGGCGGCTACC
>JAAFHE010000732.1 GCA_013298265.1 Lysobacterales bacterium
GTCAACGGACGAGACCGGCCGTTGTCGGACAAGAAACTCACCGAAACGCGCTATATGCTTGGGTTTTCTGGACTTCGGCGGATCGCGCCGGACTGCTATGTGGTGGGCCGTGATGGACTCGAACCATCGACCAACGGATTAAAAGTCCGATGCTCTACCACTGAGCTAACGGCCCACGAAGGGTGCTGCGGGGCGCTGGCGGAGGCCGGCGCGCGCGAGGGACGCGAAGTTTAGAGCGTGTCTGCGGTTCGGACAAGCGGATTGAGGTGGGGAGGGGCGCTGGCTCTGTCGGGCGCACTGATCAGCGTTTGCCGAAGCATCCGTATGGTTCGGTGGCTCGCCTTGCCCGTTCGCCTCGCCTCGCTCGTTCGTTCGCGACGATTGCCGCCGTCCGCGCAGCACGTCAGCCGCTCGCAGGGGTGGCCGCCCCGGCGCAGCAGATCTGCGTGTTCGGCAGCAGCGCTCAGCGATACCGCGTCGGATCGATCAGACCAGCCTCTCTGAACCCTTCGGCGCGCAGACGGCAGGCGTCGCAGTGGGCGCAGGCGCGGCCTTTCTCGTCGGCCTGGTAGCAGGAGACGGTTACTCCGAAGTCGACGCCGAGGCGCGTGCCCTCGCGTGCGATGTCGGCCTTGCTCATGCGCATGAGCGGCGCGTGGACGCGGATCTGCGCGCCTTCGACGCCGGCCTTGGTCGCGACGTTGGCGAGTTGCTGGAAGCCTTCGATGAAGGCGGGCCGGCAGTCGGGATAGCCGGAATAATCGACCGCGTTGACGCCGCAGAAGATGTCGCTGGAACCGAGCACTTCGGCCCAGCCCAGCGCGATCGACAGCATGATGGTGTTGCGCGCGGGCACGTAGGTCGCCGGGATGCCGGCGCCGCCCTGTTCGGGCACGGCTATGTCGGCGGTCAGCGCGGAGCCGCCGATGCTGCGCAGGTCGATGGTGACGGTCTTGTGCGACGTGACACCGAGCATGGCGCAGACGCGATCGGAGGCATCGAGTTCGGAGACGTGGCGCTGGCCGTAGGCAACGCTGAGTGCGTGGCAGGCGAAGCCCTGCTCGCGTGCGATGGCCAGGACCACGGCGGAATCCATGCCGCCGGAAACGAGGACGACTGCGGGTTTGCTCATGCGGCGGTTACCTTGGTTCGGATCGATGGCGCTCGCGTGCCGGGCACTGCGGCGCGGAGTTCATTGCGGTTGCGCTGCGCTCCCGCGCAGGCGCGCACTACCTGCGCTCACGAGTTGCGCTAATGCCCTGGCTCTTCGCCCCATAGCAGCTTGTGCAATTGCAGCTGCATGCGCACCGGCAGGCGGTCGGCCAGTATCCACTCGGCCAGATCGCGCGGCTTGAGGCTCGCGTGTACCGGCGAGAACAGCACCTGGCAGCGTGCGTTCAACGCATGCTCGTGCACGGTTGCACGCGCCCACTCGTAGTCGGCGCGGCCGGCCAGGACGAACTTGACCTGGTCGTGTGCGCGCAGGTGGTCGAGGTTGCTCCAGCGGTTGCGCTTGAATTCGCCCGAATCCGGCGCCTTCAGGTCGACGACCTTGCGCACGCGCGCGTCGACGGCGGATACGTCCAGCGCACCGGAGGTTTCCAGTGAGACTTCATAGCCGGCATCGCAGAGCCGGCGCAGCAGCAGCAGACAGCGTTTCTGCGCCAGCGGCTCGCCGCCGGTCACGCAGACGTGACGCGCGCCGTGGCTGGCGACCTCGGCGAGGATGTCGTCGATCTGGCGCCACTGGCCGCCATGGAAGGAATAGGTAGTGTCGCACCAGGTGCAGCGCAGCGGGCAACCGGTCAGGCGCACGAACACGGTAGGCCAGCCGACCGCGTCGGCTTCGCCCTGGATCGAGTGGAAGATCTCGGTGATGCGCAGGCGCTCGGCCAGCAGCGCGGCCGGCGGCGACCGCTCCGCTACGGAAGCGGTCGTCGAGGCAGTATGTGCGGGAGAGGCAGCTTCAGCCGACATGGCCGCAGCCGCCGGGATTCAATGGGAAGGCGCTCAGCGCGCGCCTTCGGACTGTAGGGCGCGCAAGCGGCCCTGGGCCAGACGCGCGACGGTCGTGTCCGGATACTTCTGCACGACCCGCGTCAGGGTTGCCTTGGCCGGCTCCCACTGCTTGAGCTCGTACTGGCAGTAGCCGGTCTTGAGCAGCGCGTCGGGCGCCTTCTGGCTGTCCGGATAGGACTTGAGCAGGGTCTGGAAGGTATCGAGCGAGACGCGATAGTTCTGCGTCACGTAATAGGACTCGCCGAGCCAGTAGTAGGCGTTGGCGGTCAGTTCGCTGGACGGATACGCGTCGATGAACGCCTGGAAGCGGCGCGCCGATTCGGCGTAGCGGCCATCCTTCAGGGCAGCGAAGGCTTCGTCGTAGGTCGCCTTTTCGGTAGCCGGATCGAAACGCGTAGCGCTGGCCGCTGCCGGGGGCGGCGTGGCGATAGCTGCTGCCGGTTCGATGGTGCGCGGCGCGGCGGCGCCGGGCATGGTGCTGGCTGTGGGGCTGTCGAGCGACAGCGACGGATCGGTCGACGGCGGCGGCGTACTGCCGGCACCGGTCGGCGCGCCCAATTGAATATCGTCGAGTTGACCGTTGTTCGCCGGCGCGGCGCCGGGTGCGGCTCCACCACCACCGCCTTCGAGGCGGCCGATGCGGGAATCGAGATCGATGTACTGCTGCTTGCTGCGCTCTTTCTGCTCGTCGAGCTGATGGCGCAGTTGCTCGACCAGGCCGTTGAGCTGCTGCACTTCGGTTTGCAGCGCTTGCAACTGGTTGACGAGATCGAGATTGCCTTGGCCG
>JAAFHE010000752.1:0-1965 GCA_013298265.1 Lysobacterales bacterium
ACCCTGCAGGCTGCTGCCGAGCAGGACTCCCTCCGCGCGCGGTGGCCCGGCCGGGCCTACGCCATCGTCCCGTTCACGGGAGAAAAAAACCCATGAGCGGGACAATACTTTCGTCGCTGGTCGTGCTCGACGCGGCCGGCCCCATCGGCGGCGGTGTCGTGGCCGCGGCCGTTGCGGCGCGCCGGCCGGTGGTCGCGGTCGATTCCGATCCGGCCGCGCTGCGTGTGCTCGCCGCGACCTATCCGCAGGCTGCGCTGACCTTGCTGCAGGGCTGCGCACGCGATGAGGTCACTGCGGCCGAGCTATCTGCTGCACTGCGGTCGCTCGATCTGCCGTTGGGCGGCGTCATCGCCGCGGTCGATGGCGAGCTGCTGCGCGGGCGCCTGCTCGACCTGTCGGTCGATGCGAGCTGCCACCGCTTCGTCGCGGCGCTCGCGCCGCAACTCGCTGCCGCGCGTCATCTGCTGCCCGTGCTCGCCGATGGCGGGCGCGGCGCTGGCTATGTGCTGATCGGCGGTCCTGGCGGCGTGCATCCCTGGGCCGGCTACGGCCACGCCTCGGTCACCGAGGCGGCGCTGCGCATGCTGGCGCGCGTGCTCCATGGCGAGGCGCGTCCACTGGGTGTCCGCGCACAGCTGCTCTCGCTCGATACGCCTGCCTGGGGCGTACATGCGGGTCTGCCGCGGGCGGACTGGCCGAGTGCGCTCGATGTCGGCCGCCATGCGCTCGATCTGTTCGGCCCCGGCGCCCCGACCGACGCCATCGTCGAGTTCAGCACGACGCGTGCGGTCGCCGTTCGCCATGACATCTCCTGCTGCGGTAGCGACCGGCGCGACGCGCGCGCGCTGCCCGATACCGTTTCGAAGTCATCACATCACGAGGTTTCGCCATGACTGCGCCTACCCCATCCAACCCGAAACACCGGCCGCGCGTCGCCACGCGCCTGTCGCTGGTCGCGCTCGCGCTGGTCGCAGCCGTGAGTGCCGGCCTGTCGGGCTGTTCCAGCACCGCCGCACCGGCCGCGCCGCCGCCGCCCGACGTCAGTGTCGCTGCCGTCATCGCCAAGCCGGTGCGGCAGTGGGACGACTTCACCGGCCGCATCGGCGCGGTGGAAATGGTCGAGCTGCGCGCGCGCGTGAGCGGCTACGTGCTGCGCGTCGCCTACGAGGAAGGCCAGGAGGTCAAGAAGGGCGACCTGCTGTTCGTGATAGACCCGCGGCCGTATCGCGCCGTGCTCGATCGCGCGCTGGCCGATCTCGACCGCGCGCAAGCCGAAGCGCGCCTGGCACAGGCACAGGATGCGCGTGCGCAGTCGCTGATCCAGGCCAAGGCGATTTCGCGCGAGGAATTCGAGACGCGCAAGGCCGCCACCGCGCAGGGCGGCGCCGGCGTACGCGCCGCGGCCGCCGCGGTCGCCGCGGCGCAGCTGGATCTGACCTTTACCGAAGTGCGTTCGCCGATCGACGGTCGCGCCGGCCGTGCCGCCATCACGCAGGGCAATCTTGCCCAGGCCGACGCGACCGTGCTGACCACAGTCGTGTCGCAGGATCCGGTCTACGTCAATTTCGAGAGCGACGAACAGGCCTACCTGCGCTACCTGGAATTGGCGCGCAAGGGTGAACGCAGCGGCAGTCGCAACCCGGTGCGCGTCGGTCTGGCCAACGAAACAGGCTATCCGCACGAAGGCACCGTCGACTTCGTCGACAACCAGGTCGATGCGGCCACCGGCACGATCCGCGCGCGCGCCATCCTGCGCAATCCCGACCGGGTATTCACGCCGGGCCTGTTCGCGCGCGTGCAGCTGGAAGGCAGCGCCGAGTTCCAGGCCCTGCTTATCGACGACAAGGCCGTGCTGACCGACCAGGACCGCAAGTACGTCTACGTGCTCGACGAGCAGAACAAGGCCATGCGCAAGGACGTCGTGCTCGGTCGCACCGTCGAAGGAGATCGGAAGAGCACAAAAAA
>JAAFHE010000752.1:1975-2748 GCA_013298265.1 Lysobacterales bacterium
GGTCTGCGCGTGGTGCAGTCGGGCCTGCAGGCGCAGGAAAAAGTCATCGTGCACGGCGTGCAGAAAGTGTTCTTCCCGGGCATGCCGGTCACGCCGACGCTGATCGAGATGGGTGCCGCCGCGCCGCCAGCGCAGCAGGTCGCCGTGCATTGAGGCAAACCGGCCGGGACGGATGCGCCGCATGTGGCTGGCGTTCGTCCCGGCGGCCGGCAGCGGCGTGTCGCCGCTGCCGTGATCACCCGCCGACGCGTCGCCGCCAGCAGCGTGAAGGCTCCGTATTGCAAGGATTCCACTCATGGATTTCTCCCGCTTTTTCATCGACCGGCCGATTTTCGCGGCCGTGCTGTCGATCGTCATATTCGCCGCCGGCCTGATTGCGATGCCGCTACTGCCGATCGGTGAATATCCCGAGGTCGTGCCGCCATCGGTTGTCGTGCGCACGGTGTATCCCGGCGCCAACCCCAAGGTCATCGCCGAGACCGTCGCCACGCCGCTGGAGGAGTCCATCCGCGGCGTCGAAGGCCTCATGTATGTGAAGTCGGTCGCGAGTTCCGACGGCGTACTGCAGATCACGGTGACCTTCCGCGCCGAAGTCGATGCGGACGAGGCGACCGTGCGCGTACAGAACCGCGTCAACCAGGCGCTCGCGCGTCTGCCCGAGGACGTGCGGCGCCAGGGCGTGACCACACAGAAGCAGTCGCCGGTGTTCCTGATGGTCGTGCACCTGGTCTCGCCGGCCGGAAAATACGACACGCTGTACCTGCGCAACTACA
>JAAFHE010000734.1 GCA_013298265.1 Lysobacterales bacterium
ATCCCTTTTCCCGCGGCTGCAACTGTCATCGCGACGGCTGCGTAGACTCGTGCTCAACATACCCACAGCAAGCTGCCCTGATTTACGCCCCACGCCCTTCCGGGAACTCAATGCCCGCGAGCCGGGACCGGAGATCATCCGACCCCCTGTCTACGTTGTTTCGGTTTCAATAGCCCGGTATCCGGCCGCTGCCCGAAAAGGCTCCTTGGGGAAATAGGGAGCCGTATATGACTCCACCATGCCAACAACAATCTTGCGCGCTCCAGCGAACGGACGCCGCCCGTGCGCGACCAATACATTGTCCAAAATCAGAATATCGCCTGCCTGCCAGGAAAAGGTTACCGTTTCTGCGTCATAGGCTGCGCGTATCGCCGACAAATCCTGCTCTGTTATCTCCGACCCATTGCCGTAATAGGCATTGCGTGGCAGCCGAGCTTCGCCAACGGCCGCCAGCAGCGCATCGCGGGTCGCGGTTGGCAAGCTGCTGACGTGAAACAGGTGTGCCTGGTTGAACCAAACCTGCTCGCCCGTTTCTGGGTGAGCCAGCGTGGCCTGCGCCACTTCCCGGGTCTGAAGACAGCCGAACCCGTCCCAGGCATAGTCGATCCCGGACTCTCGGCATTGTCTTTCCGCTTCGCGAGGATCCTCGGTCTGGAAAACCGTCTGCCAGGGCAGGTCGAGCCCGTCGTAGTGCCGCACATACAGTACGCCGTGACGCTCGAATCGTTCACGCGTGGCTACGGGTATGCGCTCAAGAACACGACGACTGTCCGCGATGGGAGTTTCGCCGCCTGATTCGCTAACTTTGACGCAATGGAAAAGTATTTTTCGCGCCCATGTCGTGCTGTACGCGTTTTCATTGTGCAAGGGAATGAACTGGTCCGCCGGATACTCAGTCGAAGAGTAGATATTCCCGCGGATCGCCGTGCGCGGAGTCGACTGATTGCGGTAACCCAGCGGACTCTGGCCGAATACATCGGCAATGAATCGCTCGAAATGTGCGACTCCGTTGACGCGAAAGCCGCGCAACAAGACCGCCCCTCGAGAGTGCAGCATGTCTTTCAGCCACTGCTCGTTTCGGACACCCCACTCGACGGGGTCAGCTCCGCGCCCCTGCGCCTCCACCGTCACCAGGAGTGCAGATGATGGACTCGCTCCCTCTGTCGATGACCGCATCAACCAGCCCCCCCGGACCATCCCACGAATTTAAGTGCTACATGTTGCCGCTGCAATGCACAAGGTGCCAATGACACTAAAACAGCTAATACACGAAGCATTAGGCGCGCATGTATGCAATATATCGCTTTTACAAACCCCATGGCAATTAGAAAGAGTTTCGAGTATGTTTCTATCGGAGTATGTTTGTGAGATTGTGGGGAAGAACTTAGGTTTTGCTTCTTTCAAGCCGCACCGAGCTAGTCAATGGCCGGACGCGCGCACTGCCGCTTTCGCCAGTCTCGCGCCGCGCCGCGGAACGTCGCGGGACTACATCGCATAGCATCTGAACTAGTGAACAGGTAATGGTCACGGCACACTATTCCGATGATGAGCTTCAATCCATCGCACTCATTGGAATGGCCGGCCGGTTTCCCGGCGCGCCGGACCTGTCAGTCTTCTGGGACAACCTCGTTGCCGGCATCGAATCGATCGATGAGCTGACTGACGCCGAGTTGCGCTCCTCGGGTGTTGCTGAAGCCTCGCTACGCGACCCCCGCTACGTGCGCAGGGCCAGTCGAATTGACGACATTCGCAACTTTGACGCGGAATTTTTCGAGCTAAGTCCGCGCGAGGCAGACATCACCGACCCTCAGCACCGGATCCTGCTCGAATGCGCTTATCACGCGATCGAGCACGCGGGCTACGACCCCTTCAACCTGCCCGGCATCGCGGGGGTGTACGCTGGCGTGGGGATCAGCGACTACCTGCTAGCGAACCTGAGCGTGAATCCGGCATTCATGGCAGCGGGCGATGGCCTGCAGGTCGTTGTCGGAAACGACAAAAGCTACGCGTGCACACGGATTTCGCACAAGCTCGGACTGCACGGGCCGAGCGTCGCAGTCGATACTTCCTGCTCGACGTCCCTGGTAGCCGTCCATATGGCGTGTCGGGCGTTGCTCACCTTCGAATGTGACCTGGCGCTCGCCGGTGGTGCGCGAATCCTTGTGCCGCAGGCAAGCGGCTACCTTCACCAGTCAGGCGGCGTCCTGTCACCGGATGGCCGCTGCCGTCCTTTCGATGCCGCCGCCGCCGGCACGGTGCCGGGCAGCGGCGCCGGGCTCGTGCTGCTGAAGCGACTCACCGATGCGATTGCCGACGGCGATACCATTCACGCCGTCATCCGCGGCTCCGCCATCAACAACGATGGCCGGCAGAAGGTCGGCTACACCGCACCTAGCGTGGCCGGGCAGATTGCAGTCATTGCCCAGGCATTGGCCAACGCCAGCGTCGATCCGGCGACCATTGGTTTTGTGGAAGGTCACGGGACCGGCACGCATCTTGGCGACCCGATCGAAGTGCAAGCACTCGCCAAGGTCTATCGCCAGTACACGGATGCCACGGCCACCTGCGTTCTTGGTTCGTTGAAAGGCAATGTCGGCCATCTCGACGTCGCCGCCGGTATCGCCGGCCTGATTAAGACGGTATTGGCGTTACGGGAAGGCTGGATCCCGCCTACGGTTGGCTTTCGCAATCCGAATCCGGAGGCCGCACTGGCGGATACGCCGTTTCACGTAACCGGCGCTGCTGTACGGTGGGAGTGCAGCGGGCCGCGCCGAGCCGGGGTGAGTTCGTTCGGTA
>JAAFHE010000735.1 GCA_013298265.1 Lysobacterales bacterium
GCTGGGGTGGCGGCGCTGAACGTTTCGTGCGCGACCTCGCCGCCGATGACGACACGCACACCCATATCGTGCTGCGCGCCTTCGGCGACTTCCCGCGCCGGCGCTACGGCGAGATCCTGGAGCTGCACGACGGCTCCCTGTGCGGCCCGCCGCTGCGTCGGCTGGTACTGCCGGCGCCGATCGCCGATACGGTCTTGCAGCACCACGACTGGGCGCAGTTCTTCCGCACCACGCTCGATGCGTTCGCGGTCGACGCGGTCATCGTCTCCTCGCTGATCGGCCATAGCCTCGAGGCGTTGCGAAGCGGCTTGCCGACCTTCGTGGTCGCGCACGACTGCTATCCGCTGTGGCCGCTGCTGCACCGCGACTTCGGCGACCCGGCCCTGACCTTCGACGCGACGCAACGCGCAGCCGATCTGGCAGGTGCCGATGTCGATTTCGAATTCGCCAGCCGCGTACCGGCCTATTGGCAGCAGTTGTGCGACAGCTACGTGGACGCGCTGCGCACCGCGTCGGTGTCGTTGTTCGCACCAAGCCGCACGGCGCTGGCCAACGTGCTGCGTCTCGCGCCGGAACTGCAGGCGCTGCCGGCGCGCGTGATCGCCCACGGTACCGCGCCGTTTCCTGCGATGCCGGCCACCGTGCCGTTGCGCACCGGCGCGACCCTGCGCCTCGTCGTACCGGGCCGCGTGCGGCGTGGCAAAGGCGCAGAGCTGCTCGCCGCGCTGCTGCCCGGACTGCCGGCGCAGGTCGAACTGATCCTGCTCGGCGCCGGCGCGGAAGGACACGCCTTCTTCGGCCATTCGCGCGTGCATGTGGTGTTGGACTATGCGCGCGACGAACTGCCGTCGCTGCTCGCGACGCTGCAACCCGACGCGGCGCTGATCCTGCCGACGGTCGCCGAAACCTTCAGCTATACCTTGTCGGAATGCTGGAGCCTCGGGCTGCCGGTCATCGCCACGCGGATCGGCGCGCTCGCCGAGCGCATCGACGACGGCGTCGACGGCTTCCTGGTCGCCCCCGCAGCGGACGCGATTCTGCAGCGCATCGCCGTGCTGGCGGCGGACCGCACGCCACTGCATCGTGCGCGTGCCGCGGTGCAGGCCCGTACGCCACGTACGCTCGAGGACATGCGCGCCGACTATCGCCGCGACCTGCCGCAGACCGCCGCAGCACACGCGCCGCGCGAACCGCAGGCTGCCAGCGGCGCGCAGATCGAGGTCATGACCGTGCGCGCCGAACTCGACGGCCTGCGCGCGCAACTGCATCGGCAATCGCTGGCGCTGCAGCAGCAGGCGAGGGAACTCGACAGCCGTGCCGAATGGGCGTCGGGCCTCGACCGCGAGCTGCGCCGCTCGCAGGACGACGTGCGCGTCACGATGGCCGAGATCGGGCGTCTGCAGGAGGCGGTCGACGCACTGCAGGACGACATCGAGCAGCGCACCGAATGGCTCAAGCGCACCCAGGACGACTACTCCGGGCTCGAAGCCGAATTCGAGGCGCGCACGCGCTGGGCGCTGTCGCTCAAGGCAGAACTCGATCGCGCCTATGCCAGCCTGTCCTGGCGCCTGACCAAGCCGCTGCGCTTCGGCATGCGCAAGCTGCGCGGCCTGCGCGCACGCGCCGCGTTCAGCGTCACGCGCACCGTGAGCCTGTGGCAGCGCATGCGCGGCAGTCTCCGTCGGCGCGGTCTGGCCGGTACGGTCCAGCGCACGCTGCGTGAATTCCGCCGCGGCACGCTGCCGGCCGTCGCCGTCGCCGGCGCACCACAGGAGCACATCGAGGACATCCGCCTGCCGACCTGGCCGCAGCCACAGGTCTCCATCGTGATTCCGGTCTACAACAAGATCGCCTACACGCTGGCCTGCCTGAAGTCGCTCGCGACACACGCGGCGGCGGCGAGTTTCGAAGTCATCGTCGTCGACGACTGTTCCAGCGACGACACCGCCGAGCGCCTCGCCGACGTCGACGGCGTGCGCACGATCCGCAACGCGCAGAACCTCGGTTTCGTCGGCTCCTGCAATGCCGGCGCCGCCGCGGCGCAGGGCGAATATGTGCTGTTTCTCAACAACGATACGGTCGTCACGCCGGGCTGGCTCGAAGCGCTGCTGCGCTGCTTCGCCGAAGAACCCGACGCCGGCCTGGTCGGCGCGAAGCTGGTCTATCCCGACGGCCGCCTGCAGGAAGCCGGCGGCATCGTGTTCAGCGACGGCTCGGGCTGGAACTACGGCCGCTTCGAGGACCCCGCCGACCCGCGCTACAACTTCCGCCGCGAAGCCGACTACTGCTCGGGTGCGGCGATACTGCTGCGGCGCGCGCTGTTCGAACAGCTTGGCGGCTTCGACCAGCGCTACGCACCGGCCTACTACGAAGACACCGACCTCGCCTTCGCCGTACGCGCCGCCGGGCTCAAGGTCTATTACGAACCGCATTCCACGGTAATCCATTTCGAAGGCATCACGGCCGGCACCGACACGGGAAGCGGCACCAAGCGCTACCAGGTCGTCAATCGCGAGAAATTCCTGGACAAGTGGAAAACCGCGCTGGCGCAGCAGCCGGACGCCATCGACGATGCGGCGCTGGCGCCGCGCGCGGCCACCTTCCGAAGCGCGAAACGACTGCTCATCGTCGATGCCTGCACGCCGACGCCGGACCAGGATTCGGGCTCCCTGCGCATGGTCAACCTCATGCGCCTGCTGCGCGCACTGGGCTGGCAGGTTACCTTCTTCGCCGACAACCGCCTGTATGTGGACGGCTATACCGCCGCGCTGCAAGCGCTCGGCGTCGAAGTGCTG
>JAAFHE010000736.1 GCA_013298265.1 Lysobacterales bacterium
GGCAAGGTAGCGATGCTGATCCCGCTGAATGCGGTCTGGGCGCTGCCCACCATCGGCTGGCTGCTACTGTGCTCGGCCTTCGCCAAGCGTGTGCCCTTCCTCTGGGCGACCCTGCTGCCCGTCGCAACCGGCACCTGCGTGTCGATCTTCGATGCGGTGACGAACCTGCGCCTCCCCAACGACTGGTTCTGGCAGCACATCGTGTCGCGCGTGCTGTTCAGCATCCTGCCGGGCAGCTGGATGGACTTCGATCGGTTGGAAAACAAGATGGACGGCGCCGATGGCCCCGAAGTGCTGCTCAATGCCATCGATCTGAATACCATCCTCGCACCGCTGGCCGGCGCGAATCTCTGGATCGGCGCTGCAGCCGGTGCCGGCATGATCGCCCTCGCGATCTGGCTTCGCCGCTGGCGCGACGATAGCTGAGCGCCACTTAGTCTCCTCCAAGAGTGCGCCCATACCAGGCGCACATGAAAAAGGCCGCCCTCGAAAGGCGGCCTTTTTCGTTAGCGCGACAACGCCGGGATCGCTTCACCCGGCGGACGATCGGATTACTCGATGTTGTCGCTCAGCACCTTGAACTTGCCGGTCGCGCCCTTTTCCTTCTGCAGACCGACCTGGTTCGTGTTCAGTGCCCCCTCGAGCCAGTAGCGCGCAAGCTGACCACCGTCGCGACGCACGATCATCGCTGAAGTCTTTCCGAGATAGACCATGTCGCCCTGAGTCAACTGATCGATGCGCAGGCTGCGACCGACCGGACGGCCTTCCGCATAGGACTTCTCCATGTCGGCTCGCTCAGCGTTGCCCTCCGCCGGCACGGTCGCGGTGAACACCTGCGCCTCGCCCACGGTGCCGCGCAGCGAAACATTGCTGCTGCTGGTGATCTTGTAGACGACCTCGTAGCGATTCTCGGCCAGCGGCTTGAGTTCCGCGCGCAGCAGATTGAGCTCGCCGGTCAGCCAGAACAGCGTGGTGCCGAGGCTGTCGCGGCGCACCACGGCACGCACATCGCCGTCGATGTAGACGATGTCGCCCTTCTGCAGCTGGGTCTGATCAAGTGTGCCCTTGGCAGGCTTGCCGTCGTGCAGATTCTGCTCAAAGCGCTGTTTGATAGGGGCGGATGCATCGGCGGCAGGCTTGGGTGCTACGGCAGGCTTGGCAACCGGAGCGGGAGCCGGCGGCGGCGTCTGCACCGGCGCGGGAGCCGGGGGCGGGGTTTCGACGGGTGCGGGCGCAGGTGCAGGTGCAGGTGCGGGTGCAGGCGGCGGAGCCGGAACCGGCGCGGCGGGCGGCGGTGTTACCACGGGCTTGGGTGCCGGCTTAGGCGCTTCGACCGGCTTAGGCGGCGCGACCGGTGGCGAGGGCCTGGGCGCTTCGGCGGGTTTCGGCGTTTCCGCAGGTTTCGGCGCCTCGGCCGGCTTAGGCAGCTCGACCTTTGCTTTGTCGGCCATGCGCACGACGACGTTCTCGAAGAAACTGTCGTTCAACTTCACGCTGGCGGCGCCGCCGGCCGTGACCTTGGCAGCGACCTTGCCATGCCACTCCTTGGGCGCATTGATCACGACTTCCTTGCCGGTCGCGGCGGCCTCGCGGCCGAGTGCGGCGAGCTTGGCGTCCGCAGCACCGGTTTCGATGTCCTTGGCCGTAATCGAGATTTCCTGTTGTGCCCAGGCGCTGCTTGCAAGCAGCGCGGTAGCGAGAGCCAGACGTTTAAGCATTTCATTCTCCAGACAAGACAACTACTGCAAGTGCAAATTGGCGGTGCCATTGTGACGCCCGATTCCTTACCGGCATGTGCTGTTCGCCATGACGGGCATGACTTTCGGATGGTCGGCTCAGCCGCCACCTCCGCTACCGGAGCCGATACCGCCGCGGGTCAACGCAACGGGGTCGAGCAGGCGCCTGAGTTCCGCGTCGGACAATCCGCTGCGCTCACGCGCGACGTCGAGGATGGCCCGGCCTTCCTTGTAAGCCTGCTTGGCCATCGCCGCGGCCGCCTCGTAGCCGACCACGGGATTCAGCGCCGTGACCAGGATCGGGTTGCGTGCCAGCGCCGCTTCCACCCGGTCCTCCTGCACGCGCAGGCCGGCGATCGCCGCATCCGCCAGTTGTCGCGACACACTACTCAGCAGCGAAATGGACTGCAGCAGGTTGTGTGCGATCAGCGGCAGCATCACGTTGAGCTGGAAGCTGCCGCTCTGCCCGGCGATCGTGACCGTCACATGGTTGCCCATGACCTGGGCACAGACCATCGCGACGGCCTCGGGAATCACCGGATTGACCTTGCCCGGCATGATCGACGAACCCGGCTGCAGCGCGGGCAACTCGATCTCGCCGAGCCCCGCGAGCGGGCCCGAATTCATCCAGCGCAAATCGTTGGCGATCTTCATGAGCGCGCAGGCCAGCGTGTTGAGCTGGCCCGACAGCTCGACCGCCGCGTCCTGCGACGCGATGCCTTCGAACAGATTGGGCGCCGATTCAAGTTTCGCGCCAGCAAGCTCGGTCAGGCGCCTGGCCGCGCGCTTGGCCTGGCGCGGATCGGCATTGATGCCGGTCCCTATGGCCGTGCCGCCGAGCGGCAGGCGACGCACGCGCTTGAGCGAATCCTCGATTCGCTCAAGCGCGGAATCGAGCTGCGCGGCCCAGGTCCCGAACTCCTGGCCGAAGGTCAGCGGCATCGCATCCATGAGGTGGGTGCGGCCGGTCTTGGTCACCTTCGCCAGAGACTTGGCCTGGCGCAGTATCGTGCCGCGCAGATGGACCAGTGCCGGGAGCAGGTCTTCGCGTACCTGG
>JAAFHE010000738.1 GCA_013298265.1 Lysobacterales bacterium
GCCGCGGCAGGAACATGCTAGGGCAGGTGCTCATGCAGGTGCGCGAGGCATTGCGCTCCGTCGCGCCGGCTGAATGAGCTCAGGCGCGGCTAAGGAGTACCCGCCACACGCTGCTTCAACGTGCCGTAGAACTGCCCTTGCGCATCGTTCTCCAGCGTGACGCGGACATCACGACCGCCCACGTCGCCGAGCGCCAGCGTCACGCTCTCGCGCGTGACGCTGGCATCGGCGTAAAAGAACCAGTCGTGCTGCTGGCTCCAGTCGAGCACGGCGACGAGTTCCGCCTTGTCCTTGAGCGCATCGAGCAGGCGCTGTTCGCGCGCCGCGAATTCCTGCTGCAGCACCGGATCGGCCTGGCCGACGTAGGGAATCGTCAGCGCCTGCGATACCACGACCAGCTGCGGTAGCTGGCGCGGCGGGGCCACCGTGAAGTCCTCGCGGTACTGCCAGGTGATCGGCCGCTTGTCGCGCTCGGATTCGGCCCGTGCCCATTGGCCGGCGCGGGCGCCGTCACGCGATGGGTCGGCCGGTTTCACAGCGCCCGCCGGCGCCGCGGGCGGCGTGGAATCGGAGCATCCACCGAGCGCGGCCAGCATGAGCACAGCAGCGGCAGCCCGGCGCGCGCTCACGCGGCAAGCTCGAACAGCAGCGGTGCCGCCTGCGCATCGCCGGCGATCGAAACCCCTTCCAGGCCCGGGCAATCGCTCTGCGCCTGCGCCACTATGCCCGCCGCCAGGTTACGCAACATATCCACATTGTTACGGATTCGCACACGCACGCCATCGTCGTCGAGCGGGTCATGCAGCGTGCGGTTGAGCTCGTAGAACCACGGCAGCGCCCCCTGATCGAGCATGGCCGCGGGGTTGGTCGGCGGATTGACCGCCATCCAGCGCATGAAGAAGGCCTGCATCTCGACGTTGAGCTGGCGCACCGCTTCCAGTTCCGGCTTCAGATCGCTGAACAGGCGCAGGTCGGTCAGGCGGTCCTGGAACACGATCTGGCACAGCACGCCCCAGTAATAGGCATAGTCCCAGATCACCTTGGTCGACATGACTTCGGCGTCGCCGAACAGCGCGTACTGGTCACGGTACAGCGCCAGCGTGGATTCGTAGAACGAGAAATAGATCTGCTGATAGATCTTCGCGTACGGCCCGACCGGATCGCCCTTGCGGTCGTGCTCGATCAGCGCGCAGATGTAGCTGTTGGACATGCCGATGAAATCGTTGCCCGGCGAATAGAACGGATCGAGGAATACGCCGGCGTCGCCGGTGATCGCCCAGCGGTCGCCGGAGAATACCTGCTTGCAGCCGTGCGAGAAGCCGCGCAGGAACTTGAAATCGAGCAGCTTGTCGCGCCGCGTGTGGCATTCGCGATAGACCAGCGGCTGGAACTTCTTCAGCCACTCCATCGCCTTCTCGAACGTGTTCATGGTTTCCAGCGGGTGCATCGTGGCGTCGCAGACAATGCCGACCGAATGGGCGCCTGAGCCCAGCGGAATCAGCCAGACCCAGTAGCCCGGGCCGCACAGGTGAACCGTCGAGCGCCAGCGTTCCGGCGGCGAGCATTCCAGACGCCAGCGCTCGTCGTTGCACCACTGGTCGATCTCGAGCTTGTCGTCGATGCGGAACCAGACCGAGTTCGCGTCGTGACCGTTGGCCTGCGCCAGGTCGAACTTGCGCTTGAGAATGTTGGCGCGGCCGGCCGCGTCGATGACCCAGCGCGCGCGCGCGACGTGCGTTTGGCCGCCGTATTCATAGCCGACGCTGTGGTCGCCGTTGCCGCTCACGATATCGACAGTGCGCACCACGGCGCCATCAAGGAAGTCGATGCCATGCCGGCGCACTTCTTCGCCGAGATGATTCTCGAGGATGCCGCGATCGATCTGGTAGGTGGGCCGCGGCATCACCGCGCGCACGCCCAGCTCGGTCACCGCGGGCAGGTCCTCGCGGCCTTCGGAGTAGAAGAAGCGGAAACCGAACTTGCGGATATGTTTCTCGTCGAGGTGCTCGCGCAGTCCGACCACGGTGTCCAGGTAGTGCGCGCCGATCTCGACGCTGGATTCGCCGACCTTGTGCGCGGCCAGTGGCAGCGGATGGACGCCGCGCTCCAGCACGCGCACGTCGATGCCGGGACAACGCTTGCGTAGCTGCAGCGCGAGGCAGAGACCTGCAAGTCCGCCGCCCATGATCAGCACATCGTGCCGCGTCTCGCTCATCGTTTTTGTCCTTGCAGCCGCCAAATTGTGCTGCCGGTCGTGCCGGCATTCCAGATACTACCGGCGCGCGCGTGGCGCCGCGATGCCGCGTCCGCTACACGGACGAGGCCTTCTCGCGACTGGGGATCCTCTCGGCCTGGCTGCGCATGAGCAGGTTCAGCAGCGGAGAGGTCATCAGGGTCGTGATCACGGCCATGAGCATGAGCAGGGTGAATATCTCCTTGCCGATCACGCCGACGTCCAGACCGACCTTGAGCACGATCAGCTCCATGAGCCCGCGCGTATTCATCAGCGCGCCCATCGCGAACGCGTCGCGCCAGCCCATGCCGCAGATGCGCGCGCCGGCGGCACCGCCCAGCACCTTGCCGACGATGGCCAGCAGCAGGATCACGACTAGTGTCGCCAGCCCCATGCCGACAAAGGCATTGGGACTGGTATTGAGGCCGGCCAGAGCGAAGAACACCGGCATCAGGACCAGGATGGCGACGTGTTCCAGGCGCTCGACCAGGGTGTCGAGGAGCTGGTCGTCGCGCGGCAGGCAGACGCCGAACAGGAAGGCGCCGAATACGGCGTG
>JAAFHE010000073.1 GCA_013298265.1 Lysobacterales bacterium
GAGGGTCGCGGATATCACGCTGCAGGCATACGGCATTCCCCCCGGCATCGTTGACGTACCGCGAACCCACGGCCTGCTGCGTGCGCCGGTCGACATACGCCAGGGCGCCATGCCGGTCATTCTGTTTTCGCCCGGCTACACGGCAACGCGCTCATCGAACACGCTCATGGTCGAAGAGCTAGCCAGTCGCGGCTATATCGTTGCAACGATCGATCACACGCACGACGCAGATGCGGTCGAATTCCCGGACGGTCACATCGAAGTCCGAACCCTTCCGGACAACCCGACTGATTTCAGGCCCATCGTCGAGGTACGTACCGCCGACGTGCGCTTCGTGCTCAACGCGCTCACGCTCGTCAACTTCGGAATCAACCCGGATGCCGACCAGCAGCCGCTGCCCGATAACCTGCGCGGTGCTATGGATTTGCGCCGCGTTGGCATGTTCGGCACCTCCATGGGTGGCAGTACGACCATATCCGCCATGCTGGCCGATTCACGCATCAGGGCGGGTTTGACCTTGGACAGCATCCCTCAACGCCATGCGGTGCATGCAAGACTCGATCGGCCATTTCTCATGATCAATGCCAAAGCCAATCGTGCCACTTCGGCTGACCTGGCCACGTTCTGGAACAACCAGCGCGGTTGGAAGCGGGATCTTCGCATGACCGGCGCGGCACACTTGTCGTATAGCGATTTTGTCTGGATTGTTCCACAAATCGCATCTGCAATCGGGATGTCTCCCGAGGACTTGGCGGACCTCATTGGCGCTGTCGACCCACTACGCGCCGTCGCGGTGCAACGTTCCTACGCGCTGGCTTTCTTCGATATGCATCTACGCAATCGCACCTGCCTCAACTTGCTCGACGGTCCGTCGCCAATTTTTCCGGAGGTGGAATTCATTCCATAGACCCGGGATACGGGAGCTTGGCTGCGCCCAACCAGCCCCTCGCCTGAGTCATTCGGCGGCTTGGCGGTGCGACTTGTTCAGAGGTTCCCGAGGGGAATAGAGGACAGGACTCGCTCAGCTATCACTCACATTGCGGCAGCATCGGCTGCACCAGAGAAACCGCGGAGGACGGCCGGTGTGGGGCAGAGGTTCAACGCACCGGTTCCGCTGCGCGGTCGCCGGCAGCGACAGTCCACGCAGCGCCGTCCCGGACGAGACGGTCGATGGCTCGCTCGAAGGCCTTGAAGACCATCGGTACCGCGCTGCCGGTAGCGGGTTCTTCGACGGAGAACGCGCGTGCCGCGGCGACCTGTCCGTCGGCAACGCGAATCAGGCGCAGGTAGAAGCCGATGGAGACCGACGGTAACGCGGCGTCGCGATATTCCGCCTGAAACCGGACCAGGTCCGATTCCAGCAGGAAATCGGTGTGCTGAAGACTGGTGCTGTCGGCGGCACCCGCGGCACCGGCTTCATGGAGCGCCTGGATGATGAGCGTCTGCAGCAGCGTGGCCGGCGCGTCCTGCCAGCGTGCGTCGCGGTAGACCTCGACCTGTCCCGGCCGCGGCGAAACGAGGATGCGAGTGCCCAGCAGCGGCGCCGGTGCCTGTGGTTCGGCGACGGCGATCTGCCAGCGCCGTTGCTGGGCGTCTGACATACGGGTAGGCGCGACAGGGGGCGACAGCGCCGGCGCGTAGAGCGCCACGCTGCCGCCGGGGCGCGCGAGCAGCGAGCAGCCGCCGGTTAGAAGTGCCGCAAAGATTACTAATGCATGTGTGTATTTTGCTTTCATTGCGGCTGGAACTCCTTCGGCTGCTCGCGGCCGAGCAGATAGCCGGCGGGATCGTCCTGCAGGTGTCCGGATGCGGAACGCAACGCACGCAGGGTCGCGCGCAGTTCGATCAGGGTCGGCGCGAGCTGTGCCAGGCCATTGGTCGTGAAGCGCTCGATCGGTTCGCGGTTGCGGTCGAGCAGTGCCGCGGCCGCATCGGTGGTCCGTTGCGCCGAAGTCAGCCAGTCGCGCGCATCGTCGAGCAGGGGCTGCATGCGCTCGTGGACCAGGGCGTCAGTCGACGCCGACAAGCGATCGATACGCTGCAGACTCTGCTTGAGTTGTCGGCTCGCGTCGCTGATGTCGGCCACCAGTGAATGCAGGTCCCCGCGTTGCGCGGCTAGCGACCGCGTCACCTCGTCGATGTTGGCGAGCGCGACCGCCACGTGCTCGAGGTTGGTGTCCGACAACAGCGTGTTGAGACGCACCAGTGTTTCGTTCGCACTCACGGCGGCGTCCTGGCCGGAGGCCAGCAGCGATTGCATGGCCGAGACGTCGGCGACGATGCGGGCGGTGGCCTCGCCCGGTGCCGGCATCAGCGGTGCGGCGCCCGGCGTGCCGCCGGAGAGCTGGATCACGGTCACGCCCGTGAGACCGATGATGTTCAGGCGCGCACGGGTGTCGATTTTCACCGGAGTGCTGCCGTTGAGGCGGACGTGTGCGATGACCTGGCGCGGATCGTCCGGAGCCAGCGAGAGCTTGCGCACCTCCCCGACCTGGATACCGTTGTACTGCACGGCGCCGCCGACGGTGAGGCCGGTCACCGCTTCCTCGAACAGGATGTCGTAGTAGACCCACTCACGTTCGAGCGACAGCTTGCCGAGCCACAGCACAAAGCCGAAAGCCGCGACGAACAGGCCGAGCGCGAAGGCACCGATGAGTACATAGCTAGCGCGAGTTTCCATCGAACCCTCCAGGGATCACAGGGGCCGGGACCGGCCGATGGGCACGGGCACCGCGCGCGCGCGGCCCGCGGAAGCAGGCTTGTATCCACGGATCAGGGTTGTTTTCGACCGTAGCGATCCGATCCGCGACGACGACATGCCGATCCGACAGCACGGCGACGCGATCGCAGAGCGAGTACAGGCTGTCGAGGTCGTGCGTGACCAGAAATACGGTCAGACCCAGCGCGTTGCGCAAGGTCGAGATCAGCTCGTCGAACGCGGCGGCGCCGACCGGGTCGAGGCCCGAAGTCGGTTCGTCGAGAAAAAGGATTTCGGGATCAAGGACCAGTGCACGCGCAAGCCCCGCGCGCTTGCGCATGCCGCCGGACAGCTGTGCCGGATATTTGGCGGCGGCGTCCAGCGGCAAGCCGGTCAGCGCGATCTTGAGCAGCGCGATGTCCTTCACCAGGTCGGGCGGAAGATGATGGAACTCGACGAGCGGCAGCTCGACGTTCTCCAGCACGGTGAGCGACGAGAACAACGCGCCGTCCTGGAACATCAGTCCAAAGCGACGGTCGATCGCCCGGCGGTCTTCGGCGCCCAGATGGGTCGTGTCCTGGCCGAGAAACCGTATGCTGCCGCCATCGGGACCCTTGAGGCCAACGATCGAGCGCAGCAGCACCGACTTGCCCGCGCCTGAGCCACCGATCACGCCGAGGATCTCGCCGCGGTGCACGTCCAGATCGAGCGCATCGTGCACTACCTGGGTGCCGAACACGTTGCGCAGACCGCGTACCTCGATCAGGACATCCGCGTTCATACCTGCAGTTCCATGAAGAAGATGGCGAAGAGCGCGTCGAAAACGATCACCAGGAAAATCGACTGCACGACGGAAGCGGTCGTATGCCGGCCGACGGATTCGGCGCTGCCCTCGACCTTGAAGCCTTCGAGACAGCTGACTGCAGCGATGAGGAAGGCGAAGACTGGCGCTTTTGCCATGCCCACCCAGAAGTGGCGCAGCTCAGTCGTCTCATGCAGGCGGCCGATGAACATCGCCGGTGTGAAATCGAGCGACATCACGCCAACCAGGCCACCGCCGACGAGTCCCGACAGCATGCCAAGGAACGTGAGCGCCGGCAGCATGACCAGGAGGGCGAGCAGGCGCGGGATCACGAGGAGTTCGATCGGATCGAGGCCCAGTGCCTGGATCGCATCAAGTTCCTCGCGGCTCTTCATCGAGCCGATCTGCGCGGTGAAGGCGCTGCCCGAACGGCCCGCAATCAGGATGGCCGTCAGCAGGACGCCAAATTCCCGCAGAAACGAGTAGGACACCAGTTCGACCGTGAAGACCTCCGCGCCGAAGTCGCGCAGGACCGTTGCGCCCAGGAAGGCGACAACGGCTCCGACGAGGAACGACAGCAGTACGACGATGGGTACGGCGTCGAGACCCGTCTGCTCCATGTGGAATACCGTCGCAGTCAGGCGCAGGCGGCGGTGGCCGGAAAACACCTTGCCTAGTGTCGCCAGCATCATGCCGACGAACCCCAGTAGCTCGCGTGCCTGGTGCCAGGCATCGACGATGGCGCCGCCGATGCGTTCCAGCAATCGCACGAAGCTCGCGTGGACCGGGCGGGCAGGCGCCGCTTGACCGTGACGCGCGGTGACGAGCTGCAGGAGGGCCAGGTTGGCGGGATTCAATCCCTGCACGTCGGCGGCGGAAAACGACGGTGGGCTGTCGCCGAGGGCGCGCAGCAGGAGCAAGGCGCCGGTGGTGTCCAACGCAGTAAGCTGATGCGCGTCGATCAGGCAGTGATCACCGGGTCGCATGGCTGCGGCCCCGGCTACCGCGGGCGCGAGGTCCCGGGCATTGGCGAGGGTCCAGTCGCCTGCCAGCGTCAGTGTGGCGCTGCCATTTGTCCGGATCCAGCTCACTGTTGCCTTCTGCGCCATGGGGCTAATCCCTGTGGACTGGCACCGAGCTTCGCGCAGCCCCTGTAGAGGGGCAGTGATCCAGGTCAACCCGGGCCCGCTTTGAGTCCTTGCGGATGCTGCGCCGCCGATGACGTAACGCTTCGGTCTCGGTAGACCACGCAGGGGCGTCGCCATCGTCGACGAAATCCGCATGGCACGGATGCGTGGCTGCGAGCTTGCGCGCGTGTTTGGTCGGACACCGGTACGGGTCCGTTCGTGCACCGATCTCCCGCAAGTGCCCGATCAGGCCGTTGGTGTTCGCGCAGTGGTGAAAATTTACTTTTTGTATAAAGTAAATTATGCCGAGATGGCGCGACGGCGCGGGATGAGGCGGGCTCGGAATGGAAGCTCCGACTGCTGCGGCCAGCGAGGGCTGCCGGGACCGTCGCGCTCGCAACGCTGTTCGGCGTGAAGGCCGTCGAGGAGCAGCACGCGTTGCGCTACCGCCGCTGCGGCAAGGCGATCAGCACCTTTCGAAAGCGGCATGCGGGCGTGCCTTGCCGTCAGCTGCACCACCAGATCGCTGCCACGAGGGTCGCGTTGATGGCGAGGACGCCGCCGGCGACCTCCAGGGCGTATCGCTTCCCACCGACCCCGGCCGCAATGCATTTCATCAGCGAGTTGGCACTGAAAGCCACGGCCAGGGCATAGCTTGCCGTAGGTGGTGGCACATGTGCGTCGCTGACCAGCTTGGCGACGCCGATGGCCGCTGCATGCACATCGACGAGTCCGGTCAAGGCGGCCGTCGCCATCACTCCGGCGTCGCCGAGCCACTCGCGTAGCCAACTGGAAAACAGCAACGACAGCGCGACGATTCCGGCGAACAGCAGAGCATGAGGCAGGGCAAAACGACTGGCCAGGGCCGGCGGCAGTTCGCCTGCAACGACCGCTCGTCCTCGCCATGCGTGAAATCCCGCAATGGCCGCGGTCGTCATCGCGGTCGCGAACAGCGGCAGCGCCAGATGCAGCAGCATGTCCCTGGACACCAGTCCGATGACCAGGGCGAGCTGCAGCACGGTTGCCACACAGGAAAACAGCGCCGCGGCAACACAAACCTGGAGGTGCGAAGAATCCGCGCGCGCGCGCTGTCCCATCACGGCGATGGTGGCGGCGCTGGATACGAAACCGCCCAGCAGTCCCACGATCGCGAGCCCCAGTCGCGCCCCCATTGCGCGTAGCGCGACATGGCCGGCGGCGTTGATGGCGATGACCAGCACCGCAATCAGCCAGACCTGGCGTGGATTCACCGCAGACCACGGATCGACGGGGCGGTCGGGGAGCAGCGGCAATACGATCAGCAGCGACGTGGCCAACAGCATCACGTCACTCAGTTCGCGCGCGTCGAGTATGCGCCGCGCGAAGTGGTGCAGCGATTCCTCGCTATGCAGCAGCAAGGCCAGCGCCACGGCGAGCCCGGCGCCAAGCCGCGGATCCTGCATCGAGAGCGCGCCGAGGAAAAACGTCGCGAGCATGGCCAGCGGTGTCGTCAGACTGGCGTCATCTTCCTCCTGGCGAAAATAGGCAGACAGCGCCAATGCGGCGGTAGCCAGCCCGCCTACGGCGACAGCCACGTCATTGAGCAGCATGCAGGTGGCGCCGATCAGGGCCGCGGTCGTGAACGTGCGGACACCGGCTCTGTTGGCTGCGCCACTCACCGAATTCCGTCGCTCGCGTTCAATGCCCAGCAACAGTCCTCCACCAAGGGCGGCGGTGAGTCCGGGCAGGAGTTCTCCGTTCATCGTGGGCGTAGTCCTAACCGTGTTGCGGTAAAAGCGCGGGAGCTTCATTGCTAGCGGGTGAGCGGGTGTCGGGTATTGATCCGCATCAAGCGTGCCGGACTCGATGTGCTGAATCACGCTCAGGTCCGCTCGGAGCGCGTTGGAAGGGCCGACACCGTGACGCCTACGATCGCACAGTGCCGCCGCTAGGCGTAGCCTGGCGCGGTTTCGTCCAGTGGTCGGGTTCGGGTGAGTGCAAGCCGTTCGTCGGCGCTGACGGGTGTCCCTCCGTGTAGGCAGGTTGATCCCGATCAAGGCGGATGCACCGCTACTGCGGCATCGTGCGCGCATGAATCCGCAACCTGCCGCCACGATGTTCGACGCCGCGCTGCTGGCCCGCTACGACCGGCCCGGCCCGCGCTATACCTCCTATCCGCCGGCCACGGCGTTCACACCGCAGTTCGGTCCTGGCGACTATGCCGACGCCGCGCGGCAGAGCAACAGTGAACCGATCCCGCGGCCGTTGTCACTCTATGTACATGTGCCTTTCTGCTTTTCGCCGTGCTTCTATTGCGGCTGCATGCGCATCGTCAGCCGTGATCCGGCCCGGACCGAGGCCTACCTGGGCTATCTGCAGCGCGAAGCGGAGCTGACCGCGCCGCTGTTCGATCGCGACCGCGAAGTGCTGCAGCTGCATTTCGGCGGCGGTACGCCCAACCTGCTCAGTCCGGCGCAACTGGAGCGGCTTTTGCGCAGCCTGCGCGAGCAGTTCAGCCTGGCCGAGGGCAGTCGTCTCGAAGCCGGCATGGAGCTGGATCCGCGCAGTGCCGATGCGGACTACGTGCATGCGCTGGCCGGACTCGGCTTCAACCGCGTCTCGCTGGGGGTGCAGGATTTCGACCGTGGCGTGCAGCAGGCCGTGAATCGCCTGCAGAGCCTCGAACAGACGCGCAACGTGGTCGAAGCGGCGCGCGCCGCCGGCATGCGTTCCGTCAGCATCGACCTGATCTACGGGCTACCGTTGCAAACCGTCGAGGGCTTCGGCGAAACCTTGCGCCAGGTCATCGCGCTGGCGCCGGATCGCATCGCCGTCTACGGCTACGCGCATATGCCGGAACGCTTCCGCGCCCAGCGCCGCATCCGCAGCGAAGACCTGCCGGACGGGGCGACGCGCAATGCGCTGCTGGGCCGCGCGGTCGAGGCACTGGGCGAGGCCGGCTATTCGTACATCGGGCTGGACCATTTCGCGCGCCGCAGCGATGCACTCGTCGCCGCTCAGCAGCAGGGCCAGCTACAGCGCAATTTCCAGGGCTATTCCACGCATGCGGCCTGCGACCTCATCGGCCTGGGCGTGAGCGCGATCTCGCATATCGGCACCAGCTACAGCCAGAACGAGCGCGAGCTTTCCGGTTATTGCGCCGCACTCGACGCGGGCCGCCTGCCGCTGGTGCGCGGGCTGAGCCTCAGTCCGGATGACGTGGTCCGTGCTGACGCGATACAACAGATCATGTGCCACGCGCGCCTGGATACCGCGGCGTTCGGCGCGCGTCACGGGCTGGATTTCGACACGGCTTTCGCCGCGACGCTGGCACAGCTCGCGCCATTGGCAGCGCAGGACCTCGTCACGCTGCAGCCGGGCCTGATCACGGTCACGCCGAGTGGGCGTTTCCTGCTGCGGGTCATCGCGCGTTGTTTCGACAACCACGACGGTGCGCTGGATACCGTGCGGCCGCTGTCGCGCGCCGTCTGACAGGGGCGGCGGTGGCGCGGCATGCGATCTCCCGCCGTGTGCCGGTCCCGCTCAACTCGTTCGGCAGCCCAGTCCCGCAAGCAGCCCGTGCAGCGCGGGCACGTGCATCAGCCACGGTGCCGTCATGGTCAGCACGCCGGCGAGCAGCACGCCGACGCCGCTGGCGCGGCGCCAGCCCGGTGTGCTCAGCAGCCGGCCCAGGCGCTGGCCGCTGTAGCTCAACGGCAGCATCGCCGGCAAGGTGCCCAGGCCGAAGGCCAGCATCAGCAGCGCCGCCTGCAGCGCGTCGGCTTGCAGCCAGGCGGTGAACAGCAGTGCCGTGCTCAGGCCGCAGGGCATCCAGCCCCAGATCAGGCCCAGTCCGAGTTGCCGCAGCGGGGTCGTGGCCGGTAGCAGGCGGCGCCGCAGCGGTGCCAGCCACTGCCACAGGTGCGAGCCGGTGCGATGCAGCACGGCCAGGCGGCGGCCGCTGTCGAGCAGGCGCAGCGCAACGAGTACCAGCGCTGCGCCGAAGGCGATGCGCAGACCCAGGCCCGCCTGCGGCGCCCAGCGCAGCAGGCCGCTGCCGAACGCGCCGACCACGGCGCCGGCCAGCACGTAGCCGCCCAGGCGCCCGAGATTGATGCGTGTAGCGGCGGCGAGGTCGGGCCTGCCTTGGCCCGCGAGCGAGCCGAGCCCGGTCGCGATGCCGCCGCACATCGCGACGCAATGCACGCTGCCGGCCAGGCCGCTGAGCAGCGCCGCCGACAGGGCGAGCCAGTCAGTCGGCATCGGACGGATTCGTGTCGTCGGCGAGGATCTGTAGAGGCGCTGTGTCCAGGTCATCGAACTGGCCGCCGCGCACGGCCCAGGCAAATGCCGCGATCGCGGCACCGAGCAGCAGCACGCTGATGGGAACCAGCAGGAGCAGGATCGTCATGTGTTCACCCGGCGCAGGCGCAGCGCGTTGAGCACGACCAGCAGCGACGATGCGGTCATGCCCAGTGCCGCGAGTCCCGGCGCAATCCAGCCCGCGGCCGCGAAGGGCAGGGCCAGCGCGTTGTAGGCCAGCGCCCAGGCCAGGTTCTGGCGCACGATGCGGCGTGTGCGGCGGGCGATGGCGATGGCTTCAGGGACGCGTAGCAGACTGCTGCCGGTGAGCAGGAAATCGGCGGCGCGATGCGTGGTGACAGCGCCCTCGGCAAAGGCAAAAGAGACATTCGCGCCGGCCAGCACCGGTGCATCGTTGATGCCGTCGCCGAGCATCGCCACGACGCGGCCCTGGGCCTGCAGTTCACGCGCTCGCGCCAGCTTGTCCGGCGGGGACTGGCGTGCGCGGAACTGCGCTATGCCCAATGCGGCGGCGATTTCACCCACGGCCGTAGCGGCATCGCCGCTGGCCAGTTCAAGCTGTACGCCCTGTGCGCGCAGGGCTTGTGCCATCGCCGGCGCGTCGGCGCGCAGGTGCTGGCCTATGCTGAAACGCGCAAACGCTGTGTGTCCGTCGCCGAGCCAGACCGCGCCGTCGTCGCTGCCGCCGGCGGCGAATTCGGCGCGTCCCAGGCGGTAAGAATGACCGGCGAGGTTGCCTTGCACGCCCTGGCCGGCGACGCGGCGCCATTCGCTGACGGCCAATGGCTCGTTGGCGGCTTCGGTGAAGGCCGCGGCCAGCGGATGCGCGGCGCCCGCCTGCAACGCAGAGGCAAGCTGCAGCACCTGGGCGCGATCGTGTGATGAGAAAAGTGATACTTCTCGCAATGGCGACTTCGATGTCGTCAATGTGCCGGTCTTGTCCAGCAGCAGCACATCGACCCGGGCCAGGGTTTCCAGTGCGTCGGCACGCAAGACCAGCACGCCCAGCCTGGCCAGACTGTCCTGGGCCGCGGCCAGCGCCGCCGGCACCGCCAGCGACAGCGCACAGGGACAGCTGACGACCAGCACGGCGAGCATGATCTCGAACGCGCGCGCCGGATCCTGCGGCCACCACAGCGCAAACGTGACGGCGGCAGCCGCAAGCAGGCCGCCGATGAACCACCCCGCGATGCGATCCGCCAGTCGCGCCAGCCGCGGCCGCTGCGCCTGGGCCTGGTCGACAAGTCGCACCAGCGCGGCTAGCTGCGTTGCTGCACCGGCGTGGCTCACGCGCAGGCGCAGCGGCGCATCGTTACAGCTGCTGCCGGCGAGCACGCGATCACCGGGCTCGCGCCGCTGTGGAAGTGCTTCGCCGCTGAGCAGGGACTCGTCCAGCGCCGCGGGCGCATCCAGCAGCAC
>JAAFHE010000739.1 GCA_013298265.1 Lysobacterales bacterium
TCGCCAAGGAAATGCAGCGCCAGGGCCTGCATATCCCGCTGCTGATCGGCGGCGCGACCACCTCGCGCGCGCATACCGCGCTGAAGATCGAGCCGCATTACAAGTCGCCGACCGTGTGGGTCAAGGACGCCTCGCGCGCCGTTGGCGTGGCGCAGTCGCTGATCTCCAAGGAACTCGTCGACGACTTCATGGCACGCATCCGCCACGAATATGCCGAGATCCGCGAACGCCACAAGGACCGCGGTCCGGGCAAGAAGCTCGTCAGCCTCGCCCATGCGCGCGGCCAGGCCTTCAACGGCGGCTGGAACGACTACGTACCGCCGGCACCGGTCAAACCCGGCATCACGGTATTCGACGACTATCCGATCGCCGAGCTCGTGCCGTTCATCGACTGGACGCCGTTTTTCTCGACCTGGGAGCTGGCCGGCAACTACCCCGCCATCCTCGACGACGCCATCGTCGGCGTGCAGGCACGCGAGCTGTTCGCCGACGCGCGCGTCATGCTCGATAAGCTAATTCAGGAAAAATGGATTTCCGCACGCGGCGTCATCGGCCTGTGGCCGGCGACGAGCGTCGGCGACGACGTCGAAGTGCGGGCGGGCGAAGGCAAGCCCACGCTGCTGCGCTTCCTGCGTCAGCAGGTCGACAAGCCGGCCGAGCGGCCGGACTTCTGCCTCAGCGACTTCATCGCACCGAAATCCTCCGGCGTCAGCGACTGGATAGGCGGCTTCGCGGTCACCGCGGGCATCGGCATCGAGCCCCATCTCGAACGCTTCGAGCGCGACCACGACGACTATTCGTCCATCCTGCTCAAGGCCCTGGCCGACCGCCTCGCCGAAGCGTTCGCCGAATGCATGCATCAGCGCGTGCGCCGCGAATTCTGGGGCTATGCGCCCGACGAAGGCCTCGCCAACGAGGACCTGATCGACGAGAAGTACCGCGGCATCCGTCCGGCGCCCGGCTATCCGGCCTGCCCCGAACACACCGAGAAGGGCACGCTGTTCGAGCTGCTCGATGCCGAACGCAACACCAGCATCGAACTCACCGACAGCTTCGCCATGTACCCGACCGCGGCCGTCTCCGGCTGGTATTTCTCGCACCCGCAAAGCCAGTACTTCGTCGTCGGCCGCGTCAGCAAGGAGCAAGTCGAGGACTACGCCAAGCGCAAAGGCTGGACGATCGAAGTCGCGGAACGCTGGCTTGCGCCGTTGCTGGACTACGATCCCGACTGACCGCGCTCGACGGCAGGTTGGTGTAGGCCCGCGGACTGCCCCAGCCGGCGCGCGAAATGCCGCACTACCGGGACGCCCTGTCGACGCCGCCCTTAAAGCCATCTCCCCCAAGCGCGTGAACGCGCTTGGGGGAGATGGCGCTATTCTCCAGCCGCTGTCGCAGTCGGCGACAAAAAGGCGGCCATCGGCCGAATGGCACTGACTTAAGTCCCGTCATCCCCGCGTAGGCGGGGAACCAGCTCCTTTGCTGGGTCGAAAAGGCTGGATTCCCGCTTACGCGGGAATGACGAAAATCGGGATGCTGCGCTTAAGTCGGTGCCATTCGGCCATCGGCCGCCTTTTTCATTTTTTACATTCGCTGCATTCGACCGTCCTGCTAGACCACACCCTCACGACGGCGATGCCGCAGCTCGACGAAGAGGTTGTAGGTCGCGACGACCGCGGGAAACGCGTTCTGCAGGATGCCGACGGAATCGTTCTTGCCCCAGATGAAATACGACAAGGTCATCAGGCTGCCGACGATCGACAGGTACCAGAACGCCATCGGCAGATGCGCGCGCTTGGCCTTGCGTGTCGCATAGAGCTGGACGAACCAGCGCGCGGTGAAGAGGAAGGCGCCGAGATAGCCGATGAGCTTCCACGGCGTGATGACCACGTGGTCGAAATCGAAAAGGACTTGATCCATGACGTACTGCTATGGGGAGTGGGGAGGGCCCGGCGCGGGCTGGCACAGTCGCCGGGCGCGCAGTCTAGCAGCGCTGGCACCGGGTCCGAATCCGTGACGCGATTCGTTGACAGCCGGGTGGCGTCGCCGTACTGTCGCGCGTCGGTCGGGACTGGGGAGTACCGTCCGATGCGCTGCCGGGGGGCAGCGATCGAGGCCGCCAGCGGCGCGCCTTTACTTGAGCACTAGTCCATATCTGTACTTGCGCAGCCGGGATGCCGCGCAGTCCGCGCCGTCGTTTCACGCGGTCCGGGCAGCTCGACGGCGAACGCCGTTCATTGCGAGCAATCGCCGCTGTCGTCGGAAACAGCAGCGCGCGATAGCCAAAGGGTTCGGCCCCGCCGGGGCGGCGGCACGCAGTGCGCGTGCGCCGCCTGGCTGGAACGTCCGGGGAGGGGTAGCGGCAGCGCTTCGGCAGAAGCGCGCCGCACAGCACAGGCACCACGCAGCGGCCGACTACTCGCGGCCGCAGCGCGGGCTGTCGTGCGCCGCACCGGCGGGTCACCGACGACCTCAAGGCCGATCTCGTCGCGCCCAGGAGCACCGCGTTCAACCGGTGGACCGGAACTGTCGCAAGACGCAAGGGCTTGGCACACGCCCCCGCCCCCGGCTATGCTCCCACCCCTGCGCGGTGATCGCGCTATGCGGTCAACGTGGGGCGGTAGCTCAGCTGGGAGAGCGTCGCGTTCGCAATGCGAAGGTCGTGGGTTCGATCCCCATCCGCTCCACCAATGAAATCAGCAAGTTACATTGAAGCCGGCTTAGTGCCGGCTTCTTCGTAACAGCACCGTAACAGCACTTTGAGCCCGCAACCTTACCTTTGCGGCCT
>JAAFHE010000740.1 GCA_013298265.1 Lysobacterales bacterium
GGCGGCGACACAGGGACGTCCATGAAAAATATGTTACGAGTGTGGTGGGCCGCGATTGCCCTGGTGCTGTGCGCAATTTCGCTGTCGGCGCACGCACAAAACGTCTGGCCACCCCGTGAGAACGACCCGCCTACGTTGCGTTCCGTGGCGTTGACTTCCACCGTCAATTACACGATCAAGCTCGAGGGCTGCGGCTACTACGCCACGTCGGTCATCATGCTTCGCGCGCCGGGCTCCAGCACGAACCTCGCAACGTATTCCGGCGGCAGCGTGACGATCAGCAAAGCGCCGGCAACGTGTGGTATCGCGACTCCGGACGGCGGCGGCACCCGCTACGACTCGGCCACGACGAGCATCACCCAGACGAGTGTGCGACAGGCACTCAACAGCACAGGCCTGGACGTCGTCATCGCCAATCCGTCGACGACACCCGGCCAGTACGAGTATTCCCCGCCCAAGCGTCTGGAGGGCAGCGCGACGAATACCCCGCCGACGATAACGTGGTCCTCGCCGGCAGCCGGCAGCGTGTTCTATCAGGGCGAGAACATCTCGTTGCGCGTGGACACGGCGGACGTGGATGGGCAGGTGGTCGGTGTCGATTTTCTGATCGACAACCAGCTAGTGAACAACGATACGCAATCACCTTTCAGCTACCGGCCCACGAATCTCAGTGTCGGAACCCACACGCTGCTCGCTAAGGCCTACGACAATTCGGGCGCCATGACGGTATCTGAAACCCGCACCATCACTATGCGGGCGAACCAGGCGCCGATTGTGCAGCTAACATCGCCGGCAAACGATTCCACCTTCCCGGCGCCGGCCACGCTGGAGCTTGCGGCGACAGCCAGCGATCCTGACGGCGTAATCGCCGAGGTCAAGTTCCAGCGCGTGCACCTGAATGTCGGCGGTGGCTACTACTTCGATCAGCTCGGCAGCGATACGCAGGCGCCGTATACGCTAACCCTGACCAACCGACCGGCCGGCGTTTACCGTCTGCGCGCGGTGGCAACGGACAATCGGGGCGTATCGACCGACTCTACAGATATCTTTGTTTCGGTCGTCACGCCGAACCTGCAGCCGGTCGTTAGCCTCACCGCGCCGAGCCATGGCGCGATCTTCAATGCTCCGACGAACATCGGGATCGCCGCGACGGCATCCGATCCGGACGGAACCATCAGCGGCGTATATTTCTACTCCGGCAGCACCCAGATCGGTTACGACACGGAAGCGCCTTACACCTTCACCTGGAACAACGCGCCATCGGGCGTGCACGACATTCGCGCAGAAGCGTATGACAACGGTACGGGACGCGCCGTGTCGGCAACCGCTCGCGTGACGGTCATCGCAGCGGTTCCCACCGTCCCCGATGCACCGGTCGTGAGTCTGAGTTCGGAGTTGCCGTTGCATACCCCGGGTGTAGGCGCAACGTCGGGCGAAGCTGGTACTGAGGCCGGCGCCGCTACCTATACCTTGCCCATCGTCGTGCCGCCTTCCCGCAACGGGGCGGAGCCCAACGTCCAGCTGCAATACAGCAGCCGTGGCGGTAACGGCAGCGCCGGCATGGGCTGGTCGGTTTCCGCCTCCTCGTCGATCACGCGCTGTCCGCGCATCCAGGATCAGGATGGCGAAACGCGTCCGGTGGATTTTTCCGACAATGACGTACTGTGTCTGGACGGCGGGCGTCTGATCCACGTCTCGACCAATGCGTTCGGGCAGCGCGAATTCCGCACTGATCTCGACAGCTTCGCGCGCGTCACGCAGATCGGCGCAACGCTGGGCGCTGCGAGCTGTTTCCGCGTCGAACTCAAGAGCGGTGAAATACGCCACTACGGCGCGGTCGTGCAGAACAATACCTGTGCGGCATCCACGGCCCACGCGCGCGTCACGCCGCAAGGCGCGCCGGCGCCGCTGGCGTGGCTGGTCGAGCGCAGCGAGGACCGGCTCAGGAATACCGTGGCCTATGTATACAATTCACTGGGCTACGGCGAAAACCTGCTGACCCATATCCACTACACCGGCAGAGGCGACGTGCTGGGCACGCGCCGCGTCGAGTTTCAGTATGCCGGGCGCGTCGGCGACGTGCTGTCCGGCGCTAACGACCAGGCGTCGTCGGATCTGGCCGGTTATCTGAGCCGTTCGACTCAGCGCCTGTCGCGCATCGACACCTATGCGCCGGCCGGCCGGGTCCGTTCTTACGAATTCGCCTACGGTGAACTCAGCTCCAGCAGTCGCCGCAGCCTGCTGCGTTCGGTAACGGAATGCGCGTATCTTGCGGGTGTGTCGACGCCCACCTGCCGGCAGCCGACCACGCTGCAATGGCAGGAAGGCGCGACGACCTACCGCTTCCGCTCGCATCAGGTCGATCTGCCCGCGGCGGTGCCGCTCGACGACGGCACGCGCGATACGGTAGACCTGTTGACTCAGCTCAAGGCGGCAATCCCGAATCCGATAACCGGCAACCCGACCGATATCCACACGTCGGTATTGGTTGGTGATGTCGATGGTGATGGATCGCGCGAATCGCTGGCGACGATACGGCGGCAGGATGGTGGATTCGACAACTATCTGGTTTCCCTGTCGGCGGACCGCCAGCTCATTGGCGTGCCTCGCCTGCTGGATATCCCGACCTACGGCTAGATCAGTGTTGCATTCACACGGCCCGGCGATGCGAATAACGACGGCAGGACCGACCTGATAGGCATCGAAGACATTTCCTCGACGCCGCTGGTGCGCAAGGCCATCGTGATTTCGTCGCTGAATACGACGTCGGGCACGATCTCCAG
>JAAFHE010000742.1 GCA_013298265.1 Lysobacterales bacterium
CGGCTAACGCCGTGGGCTCGCACCAATGACTTATCGGTCATCTCGGCGCTGCCGTTCACCTTGTATCCCACGACTCGTACGTTTCTTCCAGGGCACCTGGCCCGCGCGCGGGGTTGAATTGCTCAGAAGCCGTAGCGCAGGAAACCGCCGTCGACGGCTATGCACTCGCCCGTGATGTAGCTTGCGGCCGGAAGACACAGGAACGCGACCGCGGCGGCGACTTCTTCGGGCTCGCCGATGCGCTGCAGCGGCGTGTGCTCGAGCACTTCCTCGAGGTATTCGGGATCGGCCAGCGCCGGCTCGGAACGCTGCGTGCGGATATACCAGGGCGCGACCGCGTTGACGCGGATGCCGTCGCCGGCCCATTCGCAGGCGAGGTTGCGCGTGAGCTGATGCAGCGCCGCCTTGGTCATGCCGTAGGGCGAACCCGTGCGCACATGGATCAGGCCTGAGACCGAGCCCACGTTGACGATGGCCGCGGCACCGTGTTCGGCCAGCTGCGCATGGGCGAGGCGGCACAGCTCGAACGCGCTGAAGACGTTGGTCTCGAACAGCGCGCGGTATTCGTCCTCGCGGTAATCGAGCGTCGGCTTGCGCTGATTGCCGCCGACGTTGTTGATCAGCAGCGACAGGCTGCTGCCGCGGTCGGCAATCCAGTCGAACAGTTCCAGGCGCTGCTCGCGCTCGGCCATATCGCCAGCGAATGCGGCGATGTCCTGGTCGGGAAATTCGTCGACGAGCTCGGCGCGCACGGTTTCCAGGTGCACTTCGTCGCGCGCGACCAGCAGCACATCGCCGCCGAGCAGCGCGAGTTCGCGTGCGCAGGCCAGCCCTATGCCGCGGCTGGCGCCGGTGACCAGCGCGGTGCGCCCATCCAGTCGCCAGCGTGATGCGATCGTCATTGCGGCAGGCTCCGCCTTGTTGTGCGTGGGAGGGGGGCGCAGACTTTAGCAGGCTGCCGAAAACGACCCGCCACCCGGCAGTCCTTCCCTGGAGATTGCGATGTTCCGTGTCCTTGCGCTTGCCACCGCCCTCGTCGCACTCAGTGCCTGCTCCGGCAGCGACAAGCCCGCCGCTCCACCGCCGCCGCCACCCGCCGCGCCGACCCCGACCGTAATCGATCCACAGCTCCAGGCACTGCAGCGCGCCAAAGCGGTACAGGATCAGGTCGACGCGCAGAAACAAGCGACCGACGCCAAGCTGCGCGAAGCCGAAGGCCAGTAGCGGTTGCCGCAATCTGCCATGAAGGTGCCGCCACGGGTGTTCGGCTACCATCGCGACGAGCACCCATCGGTCCGCCCATCCCTGAGGAGAGATACATGCTTTGGCAGAAAGGTCGACGCAGCGACAACGTCGTTTCAGCCAGCGGCGGTGGCGCACGCCGCTTCGGCGGCGGCCCGGGACTGGGCATAGGCGGTATCGTCATCGTCTGCCTGATCAGCTGGGCGCTCGGCAAGAATCCGCTCGAAGTCCTTTCGCTGCTGATGCAGGACGGCGGCGGGCCGGCACCACAGACCCAGACCCAGCAGGCGCCCGCACAAACCCAGACCACCGAATTCGTGCGCGCCGTGCTCGGCAGCACCGAAGACGTCTGGCAGCAGATTTACGCGTCGAAGGGCGGTCAGTACCAGGTGCCGCGCCTGGTGCTGTTCCAGGGCGGCGTGAATTCCGCCTGCGGCTCGGCCAGTTCGGCCGTCGGTCCGTTCTACTGCCCGGGCGATCAGCAGGTCTACCTCGACACCAGCTTCTTCGACGAACTGTCGAACCGCTTCAAGGCTTCCGGCGATTTCGCCCGCGCCTACGTGATCGCGCACGAGGTCGGCCACCATGTGCAGAACCTCATGGGCGTGATGCGCAAGACCGAAGAACTGCGCCGGCAGGGCGCGCCGATGGAAGGCGCCGAAGGACTGTCCGTGCGCCAGGAACTGCAGGCCGACTGCTTCGCCGGCGTCTGGGCCCACCAGGCGCAGCGCCAGTTGCAGTGGCTGGAACAGGGCGACGTGGAATCAGCCCTGGCCGCCGCAACGGCGATCGGCGACGACAAGCTGCAGAAGCAGTCGCGCGGCCATGTCGTGCCCGACTCGTTCACCCACGGCAGCTCGGCCCAGCGCGTGCGCTGGTTCCGCCTGGGCCTCGAACGCGGCGACGTCAACGTCTGCGACACCTTCGGTACGCGGCAGCTTTGAAACCCGCACCGGCGCGTCGCGGGGGTGCGGATCGGTAGCCGGATTACGCAATCTGCCGGGCGCGGTTGTCAGACCCGGCTGTGCCAGACCGAGCGCCCGATCAGGAACTGCGCGACCCAGTAGCTCGCAAGCACCCACAACGACGCCAGCGGCAGCGGCGTGTGGAAGCGATCAATCGCGAGCAGTGCATCGGAAACCACAAAGCTCAGGCCACCGAGCGCGGCAGCGGCGCTGCTGCGCGAGGGTTGCCGCAACGCGACCACGGCCGCCTGCGCGGCCATCGCCGCCAACGCGATGACGTAGATCACGACCGGCAACCGCAACGCATCCGGAAGCCGCGGCCACAACAGTGCAAGCACAGCGGCGGCGAGCACCGCGTAGGCGAGGTACGGCCAGCGCAACGGCTGCAGCCGGACACGCCGCGTGAACGCGAACAAATACGCCAGGTGAGCGACGAGGAAACTCGCCAGGCCCGCGATGAACGCGTCCCAGGGCAGCATCAGCCAGATATCACCCAACGTCGACAGCAACAGGCCAGCGAGCACCGCACGGCGATAGTCCGCTTGCGGCGCTGCTGCGCGCCAGACCAGCAGC
>JAAFHE010000741.1 GCA_013298265.1 Lysobacterales bacterium
CGAGGACGTCGCCGGCTTCGATCCGTTGTTCTTCGGCATCTCGGCGGCGGAAGCGGAGATGATGGATCCGCAGCACCGCCTGTTCGCGCAGGAGGGCTATCGTGCCTTCGAGGACGCCGGCTACGACCCGCGTTCGCTGGGCGACAGCCGCTGCGGCGTCTATCTGGGCATCATGAGCAACGACTACGCCGCGCTGCTGCAGGCCAGCGGCCTGGTCAGCGACAGCACCGGAAACAGTGCGGCGATCGCGGCGGCCCGGATCTCCTACCTGCTTGACCTGAAGGGGCCGGCGTTCTCGGTCGACACGGCCTGTTCGTCGTCGCTGGTGGCCACGCACCTGGCGTGCCAGGCGCTGCGCAACGGCGAGGTGGACCTGGCGCTGGCTGGCGGCGTGACGCTGTACCTGGCGCCGGGTCCGTACCTGACCATGTGCGCGGCGGGAATGCTGTCGCCGGAAGGCCGCTGCAAGACCATGGACAATTCGGCGAACGGCTTCGTGCCGGGCGAAGGCGTCGGCGCGCTGCTGCTCAAGCGGCTGAGCGAGGCCGAGGCGGCCGGTGACGTGATCCACGGCGTCATCGTGGGTTCGGGCATCAACCAGGACGGCAAGACGAACGGGATCACGGCACCGAGCGCGAAACGGCAGGGTGAACTGCATCGCGAGATATATGCACGCTACGGCATCGATCCGAAGACGATCGGCTACGTGGAGATGCACGGTACGGGAACGAAGCTCGGCGACCCGATCGAACTGGAAGCGTTGCTGAGCGCGTATGCGCCGGCGGGTGTGGCGAAGAATGCCTGCGCGCTGGGGGCGGTCAAGAGCAATATCGGCCACGTCTCGGCGGCCGCTGGGGTCGCCGGCGTGCACAAGCTGCTGCTGCAGATGCGGCACCGGCAATTGGTGCCGACGCTGCACTACAGCGAGCCCAACGCGCACTTCGACTTCGCCAACTCGCCGTTTTACGTGAACACCGCATTGCGTGCGTGGGATCCGGTGCAGGGCCGGCGCCGCGCTGCGGTCAGTGCGTTCGGCGTCAGCGGCACCAATGCGCATCTCGTCGTCGAGGAATATGTGGTGCCCGTCGAGGCGCCGGTCGCGCTTGCCGGTCCGGTTCTCGTGGTGCTGTCGGCGCGTTCCGAAGAGCGGTTGCGCGTGGTGGCGCAACGACTGCTCGACGCGATCACCGCACGTGCGCTCGGTGATGCGGATCTGGCAAGTCTTGCCTATACGCTGCAGGTCGGGCGCGAGGCGCTGGAGCATCGACTGGCGTTCGCGGCGAACACGATGCAGTCCGTTAGCGAGCGGCTGCGGCGCTATGTGGCCGGTGACGAGACGATCGACGGCCTGTACCGCGGCGATATCAAGCGCAACCGGGAGGCGCTGTCGGTATTCACCGACGTCGACGAGCTGCACGAGGCGGTCGCGAAGTGCCTAGACCGCGGCAACTATGCCAAGGTGCTCGGCCTGTGGGTGAAGGGCATGGCGTTCGACTGGCAGCGCCTGTATCCGCGCGGCACGCCGCGCCGCCTGTCGCTGCCGACGTATCCGTTTGCGAGCGAACGCTACTGGGCGCCCGGGTCCGCGGCCGTCAGCTACACGCCTGCGCCGTCGACGGCTGCGAGCGATCCTGTGCCGACGGTGCAGCGTGCGGCCCTGTTCGCGCCGCAATGGATACAAAGGGAAGTTTCAGCGCTCGCCCCGATCGACGGCGAGCACTGGGTATTGCTGTCGGGTTGGAATGAGCCGAGCGAGGACGAACGGGCGGCGGTCATCGCGCAGCTGCCGGGTGTGCGCGTCGAGTGGCTGGACGAGCCGGGCGACGATGTCGGCGAGCGCTTCGAGCACCTGGGCTGGCAGCTACTGCAGCGCGTCCAGGACTGGCTGAGCGCGCGTCCGTCGCGCACGTTGCTGGTGCAGGTGGTGATTCCGGCAGAACGCGAAATGCTGTACGCGCTGAGCGCGGCGCTGAAGTCTGCGGGGCAGGAGCAGCCGTTGCTGCGCGGCCAGGTGGTAGGTCTGAGCCAAGGGCCATCGGCGGAGCTTGCGCAACGGCTGCGGCGCAGCGCCGCGTCGGCCGCGTCGGAGCTGCGCTGGGACGGTGCGACGTTGTATGAGCGCACGTACCGGCAACAGGCACCGGTCGTAGCGCCGCCGGTGCCGTGGAAGCAAGGCGGGGTTTATCTGATCACGGGCGGCGCCGGCGGTCTCGGCCGCGTCTTCGCGGCGGATATCGTGCGCGGCACCGCGTCGGCGACGGTGGTGCTGAGCGGCCGTTCGGCGCTATCGGCGTCGCAGCACGAGGAATTGCGGAACCTGGCCGTGCCGGGCACGCAGATCGACTACGTACAGGCGGACGTATCGGACGCAGACAGCGTGGCCGCGCTCGTGGCCGGCATTCTGCAGCGTCATGGCCGGCTGGACGGCATCCTGCATTCGGCCGGTGTGCTGGAAGACGGCTTCCTGCTGAAAAAGCAGCCGGCGCAGTACCGCGCGGTACTGGCGCCGAAAGTGCGCGGCGTCGTGCACCTGGACCAGGCCACTCGCGGGCTGCCGCTGGATTGTGTCGTGCTGTTTTCGTCGATAGCGGGCACCTTCGGCAACGTGGGACAGACGGACTATGCGCTGGCCAACGCGTTCCTGGATGGCTATGCGCAGGAGCGCGAGCGGGCGGTGGCGCGTGGCGAGTGCAGCGGTCGTACGGTGTCGATCGGCTGGCCGCTGTGGGCGCACGGCGGCATGCAGATTCCGGCTTCGGACGCGCGTCGAGTAGGCCTGA
>JAAFHE010000743.1 GCA_013298265.1 Lysobacterales bacterium
GTGGCGAACATCTCGTCGATCATGGGCTCGCTCGCGTCGACGGACACGTTCCGCACACCGAGCTATGCAATGACCAAGGCGGCGCTGAACATGGTTACGCGCCTGCTCGCCGCTGAGCTGTTGCCGCAGGGCATCATCGTGGCGAGCCTTCACCCGGGCTGGGTTCAGACCGACATGGGCGGCGCAAACGCGACCTTTGGCGTGGAGCAGGCGGCAGTCGCGCTGATCGAGCGGATACTCGCGCTGGATGCCGGCGACGCGGGCCGTTTCATCGCAAGCGAAGACGGCCGCGAGCTGGCGTGGTAGCCGCAGCGACGGGCGCGAGACTCTCGTCGGCGTCCGTCTGGCCTCGCCCTGCACGCGCAGCGATAATCCGCGGATGCTGCATGTCGTCCTGCACCAACCCGAGATTCCGCCCAACACGGGCAACGTGATCAGGCTGTGCGCCAACAGCGGCGCGCGCCTGCATCTCATCCGTCCACTGGGATTTGACCTCGACGATGCGCGTCTGCGCCGCGCCGGCCTCGACTATCGCGAATACGTCGACCTGCGTGTGCACGAGGATTTCGCCGCGTTCCTGACCAACGTGACGCCCACTCGCGTGTTCGCGCTGTCGACCCGTGGCACGGCAAGGCCGCATGACGTGTCGTTCGGCCGCGATGACGCGGTCATGTTCGGTTCCGAGACCCGCGGCCTGCCGCAGGACCTGCTCGACAGCTTGCCGCCCGATCGTTGCCTGCGCCTGCCGATGCGGCCGGACAACCGCAGCCTCAATCTCTCCAACGCCGTTGCTGTCGTCGTCTACGAAGCCTGGCGCCAGATGGGCTTTGAAGGATCACTCTAGTTTTCAACACTCGATTCAGTGTCATGAATCCGGCGTAAACCGGGCCGAGCCGCATGGCTTGGTTTGCCCGCACCGCGCCCTAGTTTGTTTTTCACGGCGATGACGCCGCCTGTCAAAGCAAACTAGGAAGACCATAATGAAACGTACTGCACTCGTGCTTGCTTCACTGCTGGCCCTGCCGCTCGCCTCGCAGGCCGCGGACCTGAGCTACTCCTGGCTCGAAGCGGACTACGTGCACATCAATCCCGACAACCTCGACAGCGCCGACGGCGTTGCCATCCGCGGCTCCGGCGAACTCGGCGCGAACTTCAACGTGATCGCGGGCTGGAACCAGGTCAATGTCGATACGCCGCTCGTCGATGACCTGAAGTCCTGGTATCTCGGCGTCGGCTATCACACGCCGATCGGCGACCAGACCGACCTGTTCACCGACGTCGCCTACGTCAAGAACACCACCTTCGACAACGATGGCTACGGTGCGCGCGTCGGCGTCCGCTCCGCGCTGTCGCCGAAGTTCGAAGGTGCTGCGTGGCTGGGCTATGAAAAGCTCGACCGCACTGACGGCAACGGCTCGCTCGGCGTCTCCGGCCAATACAAGTTCACGCAGAACTTCGGTCTGGCGGCGGAAGCCCGCATCGCCGAGAACGACAGGTCGTTCCTGATCGGTCCGCGCCTGAGCTTCTGATCGATCCTTCTCTGCGACATCCGTCGCGGCACTCCGAACCCGGCTTCGTGCCGGGTTTTTTATGCACGCAAAACCTGGCGCTGCAACGACGTCGCCGGATTGCAATGCAAAAAACCGCCGACGAATCGCGGTCGTTGCGGTGGAGACGAGCAGAAGCGCACGGGAACAAGGCTGCGAGGGATTTCCTCGCGCGTTCAGAGTGCCTAGCCCAGTACCGGTGATCGGGGGGGGGAGGAGGGAGTCAGCCGGTACCGGGCAGGCGGGAAACCCGGGTGTAGCGTGAACTGGGGATGCGTCGTGCGTCTTCAAGTGCTGTACGAACGCGGTCCGGTAGGAACGTGTCCGGTGGATCATACATCTCGAACACACATCGTGTTGCCAATTTCCCTGACCCGCCCACCAGGCAACGGAGGGCAGGGAGGAGCATGGACGGTCGGGCCAGGGAGTTCAGTGGCGGCCGTCCCTTGCCGCGTTGCATTAGGTGCCTAGCCCGACGCTTCGACACTGGACACACGGGCTTTGCAAACCCCGGCGCCCAGTGCTACCTCGTTAATCGACACCCCGTCGAAACCGCGTGCCGCGAACAGGACGTCGGTTTCAACCAGGATTCGCGTCAATGCCGAATTCTCGGATGCTCCATACGCGGATGTCCGCAGGTTAGGGACCCTCTGAACAAGTCGATATTTGCCTTTGATTCTGGAGCCCCCTTGAGTCAAGGGAGCGTGAAGAGTGATCGCTCAGAACCGCAGGTTCTGATCACTCTGAACGCCCAGCGGGTTGGCCAGCATTATCCGGTCGCCGTCAGGCTGGCTGAATAGGACTAAAGTCGTATGACTTTGGACATGGCATAAGCACTTTTCGCCTTGTCCAGCGGCGAAAACGGCCGAATCCGTCAAAATGGTTTTTGCGCCGGTGCGAGGCTGGCGCCGCCTCCCGTGCGCAGCCCCCCGATCGGCCACGTAAGAAACCTCTGAACAAGTCCTGGCACGATCGCTTTTTTTACTCAAGCACCCGGTCTCCACAACCCGGACCCACTGGGCGTTCAGAGTGATCAGAACCTGCGGTTCTGAGCGATCACTCTTAACGTTCCCTTGACTCAAGGGGGCTCCGGAATCAAAAGCCGATATCGACTTGTTCAGCGGTTCCCTGATGCGCGCGCTCTGTGGTGCAGAAATGCTCATGATCAGCGCTATGCGTCGTCGTCCGCCGGCAAATCGCCGGGCAGGTCGATGTCGCGCGCCAGCGCCTCG
>JAAFHE010000744.1 GCA_013298265.1 Lysobacterales bacterium
GCGCAAGAACGTGCTGATCCTCGACGACGATGGCAAGGTGCTCGTGCGCATCCGCGAGGCGACCGGCGTGCCGATCGTCGACGTGCACAAGGCGCCGGCGCGCAAGGACGAGGCGGGTTTTTCGCGGCTGTACTACGCGCCACGCTGGGAATCGGCGCCGCTGCCGCCGCTCGCCGACGCCGCAGCGCAGGAGCAGGGCGACAGCGTGCTGCTATTCGGCGACGACGGCCTGCGCGAGAGCTACCGGCAGGCGCTCGCGACCGTCGGCGCTGCCCGTCGCATCGTGCTGATACGGCCGGCAACGGGCTTCGTCCGCGTCGACGCCGACACCTACGACATCGAGCCGGCGAACATCGACCAGTTCGCGCAGCTCATCGGTTCGCTGACCGCCGACGGACACGGGTTGCGCCAGATCGGCTTTGCCTGGCCGCTGCGCGAGACCGCGCAGGCGTTCGATGAGGCGTCGCTCAACGACGCGCTGGCCCACGGTGTGCGCTCACTGCTGGCGCTGTGCCATGCGTTGACCCAGCTCAAGCTCGATCACAAGCTGCAGATCGTCTATCTCCACGCCAGTGGCGACGGCGAGCAGCCGGTGACGCACGAGGCGGCGGTGGGCTTCTTCCGGGCGCTGCACCTGGAATTCCCGAAGATCCAGTGCAAGGCGGTGGAGCTGCACGGCCACTATGGCGATGCCAACCGCGCGGTCGCCGCGCTGCGCGCGGAATTCCGCGCCGATGCCAGCGACGGAGTCGCCGTGCGCCTGCGCGACGGCGCGCGCGAAGTGCGCCGCCTCACGTTTGTCGATCTGGCCAGGGCCGCCGCGGACGCGCCGCAGACGCCGCGCGAACGCGGCGTGTATCTGATTACGGGCGGTGCGGGCGGACTGGGTCTGATCTTTGCCGAGTTCCTCGCGCGCCGATACCAGGCGCGCCTGCTGCTGAGCGGCCGCTCGGCGCCGTCGGCCGAACACGAAGTGCAGTTCGATGCGCTGCGCGCGCTCGGTGCTGACGTGGTCTATCTTCAGGCTGACGTGTCCAGCGCGGCTGATGTGCAGCGCCTCGTCGCCGTGGGCAAGGAGCAGTTCGGCGAGATCAACGGCGTCATCCATAGCGCCGGCGTGCTGCGCGATTCCTATGTGCGCAGCAAGACCGCTGCGGACTTCGCCGCGGTGCTCGCGCCCAAGGTGTTCGGCACGGTCCATCTCGACGAGGCGACCCGCGGCGAGCCGCTGGATTTCTTCGTGCTGTTCTCCTCGATGGCGGCGGTAACCGGCAATGCGGGCCAGAGCGACTACGGCTACGCCAACCATTTCATGGATTCGTTCGCGTTCCGCCGCGAACACCAGCGTGGCGAAGGGCTGCGCGCGGGCAAGACGCTGAGCCTCAACTGGTCGCTCTGGGCCGACGGCGGCATGCGCGTCGACGAACAGACCGAGCAGCTATTCACCAAGGCGCTCGGCATCAAGCTGCTCGGCACGGACACCGGCATCGACGCGTTCGTCGACGGCCTGGCCTCGCCGGCGACGCAGCTCGCCGTGCTCGAAGGCCACCAGGAAAAGATCGAGATCGCGCTGGGCCTGCGCAAGAAGGCGCCGCCCGCCGCCGCCGCCGCGACGAGCACGCCGGCAGCGGCCGGCGCGCAGCAGGACCTCGCGGCGCCGGTGCAGGCGGAACTCACGCGCATGGCGATGGAGTTCCTCAAGCTCGACGCCGAGGACATTTCGCCCGACAGCATCCTGCTGGATCTCGGCTTCGATTCGATCGGCCTGACCACCTACGCCAACAGCATCAACGACACCTACGGCGTCGACGTCACGCCGGTGCTGTTCTTCGACTATCCGTCGATCAAGGAAGTCTCGCGCTATCTCGCTACGGAACGCAGCGCCGATGTCGCGCGCGTGCATGCCGCCGCAGGCGGCGCAGCCGCGAAAACGACCGCCGCTTCGGCCGCGGCCAACCCGGGGGATTCCTCGCAGCCGCGCTTCGGCAAGGGCTGGGACGCGCAGGCCTTCGTGGCGATGCCGCCGGCGGGCCAACGCCGCCTCTCGCCCGGCAACCGCTTCGACGACATGCCGATCGCCATCGTCGGCATGAGCGGCGTGATGCCGCAGTCAGAGAATCTGGACGAGTTCTGGCAGCACCTGAGGAACGGCGATGACCTGATCACCGTGATTCCCGAGGATCGCTGGGACTGGCGCGAGTTCTATGGCGACCCGTTCAAGGAAGTGAACAAGTCGAACTCCAAGTGGGGCGGCTTCATGAAGGAGGTCGACAAGTTCGACGCGCTCTTCTTCGGCATTTCCAAGCGCGAAGCGCAGATGATGGATCCGCAGCAGCGCATCTTCCTCGAAACCGTCTGGAAGACGATCGAGGACTCGGGTCATCGCGTGTCGGACCTGTCGGGCACGCGCACCGGCCTGTTCGTCGGCGTCGCGACCAACGACTACGTCGACGTGATCAAGCGGCAGAGCATCGGACTCGACGGCTATTCGGCGTCGGGCAACTCGCATTCGGTGCTGGCCAACCGCGTGTCCTTCCTGCTCAACCTGCGCGGTCCGAGTGCACCGATCGACACTGCCTGTTCCAGTTCGCTCGTGGCGCTGCATCGCGGCATCGAGTCGATCCACACCGGCAGCTGCGACATGGCAATCGTCGGCGGCGTGCAGGTGATGCTCAGTCCTGCTGCCTACATCTCCTTCGGCATGGCCGGCATGCTCAGCAGCGACGGCAAGTGCAAGAGCTTCGACAAGAAGGCCAACGGCTATGTGCGCGGC
>JAAFHE010000745.1 GCA_013298265.1 Lysobacterales bacterium
GCGCGGGTCAGCGAGCCCGAGGTGAGGCGGTCGATGGTGTCGGAGCTGCTCGGCAGCCTGTTCGGCGGCGACGCGCGGGCGCTGGTGTCGCATCTGGTGGACGAGGCGGAGATTGCGCCCGGGGATCTGGAGAAGCTGCGCAAGCAACTGGCGCGCGGGGGACGCGAACATGAGTGAGATCGTGGCGATCGTGCTGTTGACGCTGTTGCTGCATGCGGGTGTGTTTCTGGCTGCGGCGTGGAGTGTCGAGCGGCTGGGTTGGGTGCGCAGTGTCGCGGCACGCGAATATCTGTGGCGCAGCGCGGTGCTGGGCAGTGTCGCGAGCGCGCTGTTGCAGGTGCTGCTGGCACCGGCGGAGTTACCGCTTCTGCGCGTCGCGGTGACGACGGACGCGGCGACGCAGGGCGCGGATGTGGCGCTACCGGGATCGATGGCGCGCACGGGCAATGCCGTGGCGTCGCCGGAGTCGGTGGATGTCGGCGTGCCGTTGGCACCCGACGGACGCGGCGTAGAGACGCTGGTGGAACGCGGTCAGGTCACAAGCTCGCTGGCCCGCAGGTATGAGCACAGCGAACTATCGAGCGAAGCGGTTGCTGCCGGTGCGCGGGAGCGCGTTCGTGCGGTGCAGTCGGCCGGCTCGGCGGTTGCCGCTTCGTTGCCGTTTGCGGAGTCTGCGTTGAACGCCACGTCGGATGGCGCGCTGCGGGCTCCGGATGCGCTGGCGACCAGCGCGTCTGAAGTCGGGCACGTGGCGACGGTCGCCTCCGGCGCCGATCGCACGGCCGCCGCCGAGTTCATGGCGACGCTGCGCACAGCGGTAGTCGCCGTGCTGCCGTGGCTTCTGGGCGCATGGCTCATCGCCATCGTCGTGGCGGGAGTGCGTTTGGCGCTTGCACTGCGCGCGCTGGGCCACCTCGTGCGTGGATCGTCACCGGTCGTCTCGGCGCAATGGCAGGACGACAGCGCTGACCTCGCAGCGACTCTCGGATTGAAACGCGTGCCGGCGCTGCACCGCAGCGCGCGGATCGACAGTCCGCTGGCCACGCCGGGCGGGGTGATCGTCGTGCCGGACTGGGCCTTGGCGCTGCCGCGCGCGCAGCGTCGCGCCTTGCTGGCGCATGAACTGTCGCATCTGGCGCGGCGCGATCCGCAATGGCGCGTGGCGCTGGCCGTATGGCGTGGCGTGCTGTGTCCGCTGCCGCTGGCGACGCTGGCACTGCGGCGCCTCGATGCACTCGCGGAACTGCAGTGCGATGCGGCAGCGGCGCACGCGACCGGCGACGGCCACGCGCTCGCGGCCTGTCTCGCGCAATGCCTTGAGCGCCGTCTCGATTCGTCTTTCCTGGCGCTCGCCGCGGCCATGGCCGCGCCGCGATCGCCCCTGTTGCAACGTGCCGAGCGTCTGCTCGAAGGAGTTCCCATGTCATCCGTTTCGCTTCCGCTGCGCGCGCGCCTTGCGCCGCTCGCTGCTGTGCTGGTCGCTGCGCTCGCGCTGCCGGCGTTCGTTGCGCCGAAATCGGTTGCCGCCGGGCGTGAGATCGTGCCGGACGCGCGTCCCGCCACGCCGTCTACACCGGCCGCGCCGTCGAAACCTGGCAAGGGCGACTGCGAGGTGCTGATCGGAAACTGTACGTCGATAATTAGCCACAATGGCGATCTGACGATCACGCTCGGCGAAGCCGGCCGTCGCCTGCACCTCGAGTCCACGGGCCAACTGCGTTTCAACGCAGAGGAAACGGCGCTGGAATCGCTCGGCAGCGGCGCGCGCGTGTCCTGGGAAGAAACCCTCGGCCGCGAGACGCGCAAGGTCGAGTACACGGGTACGGGTACTGCGCTGCAGGTGCGCTACTGGCACAACGGCACGGAGCAGGCGCTCGACGCCGACGGCCATGCCTGGATCGCGCGCATCGTGCCGCAACTGCTGCGCGAGGCGGCGATCGACGTGGAGGGCCGCGTGGCGCGGTTGCACGCGCGCGGCGGTACCGATTCGGTGCTGGCCGAGGTCGCGCTGATCCGCTCGGACTTCGCCAAGGGCCGCTATCTGGCCGAACTGCTGCGCACGCACAAGCTCGCCGGGGCGGAACTCGACCGTGCCTTGCAGCAGATCTCGAAGATCGGGTCGGACTACGAGAAGCGTCAGGTGCTGTCGGCGGTGCTCGCAAGCCAGCAGGTGGGGCGGACGCAGTGGCTGGCGGTGATCGCAGCGGTCGCGGACATCGGTTCGGATTTCGAACGCGCGCAATTGCTCCTCGACAGCGCGGGTCGCGTGGCCAATGACGGCGAGTTGCGTGTCGCCTGGCTCAAGGCGGCGACCGAGACAGGCTCGGATTTCGAACGCCGCCGCAGCCTGGACGCGTTGCTCGACGAGTCGCGCGACGATGCGGCGCTGATCGAGATCATGGAGGCGGGCAGCGGCATCGATTCGGATTTCGAGCTGCGCGAACTGCTCAGCCATGTGGCGCGCAGGGCTGGCGACACGAACACGATTGCCGTGCCGTACGCGAAGACGGCCAAGCGCCTGAGGTCGGATTTCGAACGGCGCGAGGCGCTGGTCGCGCTGGTGCGCGCGGGAAAGCTCGGGCGCGAAGGCGCGCTGACGGTACTGGACGCTGCATCGGGCATCGGTTCGGATTTCGAGTGCGGCACCGTGTTGGTGGAAGTCGCCCGGCACATGCCTGACGATGCGGCAGTACGCGAGCGGCTGCTGCAGTTGGCCGGCCGGCTGTCGGACCACGAGCGCGAACAAGTGGAGAACGCGGCCGGTGTGGTGCG
>JAAFHE010000746.1 GCA_013298265.1 Lysobacterales bacterium
TCGTGGAACAGGCCGCCGAGGCGTTCGCGGTCTGGCACGGCGTACGCCCGGACACCGAAGCGGTCCACGCCGAACTGCGCGAGCGCCTGGACGCCGCGTGAGCGCATTGCTTTTCGACGCCGCCAGCGGCCGCTACGCCTGCCGCGCCGGCTGCGGCGCCTGCTGCATCGCCCTGTCGATCTCCTCGCCAATACCCGGCATGCCGCAGGGCAAGCCGGCCGGCGTGCGTTGTATACAACTTACCGACGACTACCGCTGCGGCATCTTCGGGCATCCGGACCGTCCTGACGTCTGCGGGCGGCTGCGGCCCGAGCCGGCGATGTGCGGTGACAGCAGAGAACATGCGTTGCAGTGGATAGGCGCGCTCGAAGTCATGACGGCGCCCCGAAAGGCCGTCTGACGATGTGATGCCGCCCGCGACCGATCGGCCCGTGACTCGAACGGCACTGACTTACGCCCCGCCATCCCCGCGTAGGCGGGAATGACGAAGATCGGGATGCTGCGCTTAAGTAAGTGCCATTCGCCCGTGACTCCTTTTTCCGATCTGTCGTCAGCCGCGTGCGTGCATTGGCACGCGTCGACGGTCATTTTTTCGCCCCAGGGATTGATACTCGAACGAAGCGGCGGCTCACTGCGACATAGGTAAATTCTGGAGCCGCAGCCGGATTTTTCCGTCCATTCAGTTCGGAAAATTCCGATGCCTTGCGGGTCCCCCTCTTGCTATGGCTGGCGAGCGCAAGCTGACAGTAGCGGCCAATCCTGGCGCGGTTAAAGCTTGCTTTAATTGCGATCAGGGAAATGCAAGCGCAGTTGCATGGCTTGTCGGCCAGCGCTCCATTCCAGCCGGCATTCGGCCACCACTCGCAGAGCGGGATCGATGAATCTGCGCCAGGAACATCGTTTCGAAGCGGCTGACAGGACCAGAAAACGATCTCGCTGCCGGTCAACCGCGGCAACGCCAAAGCGGATGGACACACTCGACCCGCACCGGACCATGAGTTCGCAGGCGCTGGGGCGAGCGTTTGCGGGATGGACTGCCAATATCCGGCTGGGTCCGACGTAGTGTATGGCGCGTTGCGCACCGTGCCGGCCGAACGGTAACGCCGGTCCGCTCACGACCGATGTCGACCGATACGTCAGAGGTAATCGTTCTTCAGCTCGACGTATTTCTCGGCCGAGTAGTACAGGCGCTGGATTTCCTCGTCGCTGAGCCGGCGCACGAAGCGGGCGGGATTGCCGAGCCAGAGTTCGCCTTCGCCGACTTCCTTGCCCGGCGCGAGGACCGCGCCGGCGCCGACGAAGCCGTGCTTGCGCACGCGGGCGCCGTCGAGCACGGTCGCGTGCATGCCGATCAGGCAGGCATCCTCGATGGTGCAGGCGTGGATCACGGCCGCGTGGCCGATGGTCACGTCGTCGCCGATGTGGGTCGGGAAGCCGCCGGGCGAATAGGGTCCGTCGTGGGTCACGTGCACGATGCAGCCGTCCTGCACATTGGTGCGTGCGCCGATGCGGATGCGATGCACGTCGCCGCGGATGACGACGCAGGGCCAGATCGAGCTGTCGGCGCCTATGTACACATCGCCGATGACGACGGCGGCGGGGTCGACGTAGGCCGAGGCGGCCACAACAGGATCGATACCGCGATACGGACGCAGAGCCATAGCCAGCCGGGAGCAGGGGAAAGGACGGCGAGGGTAGCGCGGGGGTCGCCGCCGGGCCAATGGCGACGAAGGTATCGAACGGCCGTTTACCGTAGGCGATTCCCGACTACCATTGCCGCATGGACACCGCCATCCGCCCGCCGTCTCTGAACGCCACGCTCGCCGAACTGCGCGACGCCTGGAATGCGCAACGCCCGGACTATGCCCAGCGCATGGATGACCTGGCCCGCCTGAGGTCGGCGTTCAAGCGCCGCCTCGACGGCCTGGTCGATGCGATGAGCGCCGACTTCGGCCGGCGTTCGCGCCACGAGTCGCTGCTCACCGACGGCATGACCGTGCTGCACGAGATCGATCTCGTCCGCAGCAACCTGCGCCGCTGGATGCGGCCGCGGTCGCGCAGTGTTGACTGGACCTTCCTGCCGGCCAGCGCCGAGATCCGCTATCAGGCGCTCGGCGTCATCGGCATCATCGCGCCGTGGAACTACCCGGTTAACCTGGCGCTGATCCCGCTGGTCAGCGCGATCGGCGCCGGCAACCACGTCATGCTCAAGCCTTCGGAGTTCACGCCGCGCACGTCGCAGGCGCTGGCCGAACTGCTGAGCGAGGTCTTTCCCTCGGATCGCGTCGCGACCGTGCTCGGCGATGCGGATGTCGCCGCCGAATTCGCCGGGCTGCCCCTCGACCACCTGCTGTTCACCGGTTCCACGCCGGTCGGACGCAAGGTCATGGCCGCCGCCGCGCCGAACCTGACGCCGGTCACGCTGGAACTCGGTGGCAAGTCGCCGGCGATCGTCGCGCCGGGTTATCCGGTCGCCACCGCGGCCGCGCGCATCGCCGCCGGCAAGTTCCTCAATGCGGGACAGACCTGCATCGCGCCGGACTACGTGCTGCTGCAGCGCGAAGACCGCGAGCCCTTCGTCGCCGCGCTGCGCGACTATGTGGAAAAACACTACCCGAACCTGCGCGAGAACCCGGACTACACCAGCATCATCAATGCGCGCCAGTACGCGCGCCTGCAGGGACTCGCCGACGAGGCCGCCCTGCGCGGCGCACAGGTGATGACCCTTCCCACGGCCGAGGCGCACGACATCGACGCGCGCGTGTTC
>JAAFHE010000747.1 GCA_013298265.1 Lysobacterales bacterium
TTTGGACTACAGCCAAGCCGTACTGCTGCGCGACGCGGCACAACCCGGAGCTTGATGCATGGCGCAAACCAGCGAAAAGCCTTCGAGACCTATTTGGAACCGGCGCCTTTCGTTTTACACGGTCGAATGTCCAGAAAGCAGCGAGCAGTGCTGGTCGCTGACCTGGAGGCACTGCCGCCCGACGCACCGCGCGTTCTTCTTTCGACCGGCAAACTGGTTGGCGAGGGCTTCGATCACCCGCCGCTCGACATGCTGGTGCTGGCCATGCCTGTGTCCTGGAAGGGCACGCTGCAGCAGTACGCGGGGCGCCTGCACCGCGAGCACGCCCGCAAGACTGACGTGCGGATCATCGATTTCGTAGACACCGGCCACCCCGCGTTGCTCCGGATGTGGGACAAGCGGCAGCGCGGCTACCGGGCGATGGGGTACCGGGTCGAAGCGAGATGACTCGTCGACGACAGTGCTATTCGCCGAATAGTGGCTCGACCCGATCACGGCGCCGTCGGCGCGCCATCGCTCAAGCCGTTGCGACAGGACCTTTATCGGACTGCATTCAGTCCGCCCCCAGGAATTCGCTCATGCGCTACTCGTCCCGGGTCAAGCCGATCAGTTACCTCAAGGCCAATGCCGCCGCAGTGCTGACGCAGCTGGCCGAACAACGCGAACCCTTGGTCATCACCCAGAACGGCGAAGCCAAGGCCGTGCTCCAGGACGTCGCGTCCTTCGAGGAAACACAGGAAACGCTGGCATTGCTCAAGATCCTGGCGCTGGGACAGCAGGATGTTGAAGCCGATCAGATAAAGCCGGTCACCGAGGTGGTGGCGCGCCTGCGCGCCAAGCGTGCCGTCACCTGATGGCGGATCAATCGACGCGTAACGAGGTCCTGCTTACGCGAGGTGCGGAGCAGGACCTCGAATCAATCCATGACTACATCGCCGAATTCGACAGCCCGGCCAGTGCAGAGCACGTGCTCGGCGAGTTGAAGCGCCGCCTGCGGGTTCACGACCCCACGCACTACGCGGGGTGAGGCCCACACGGATCGGACCTGTCCCCTACTCCATCGATCTCGAATCACCTCGCGACCGAAACCCCCTGCCGCACCACAGCCGCATCACCAACGACGAAGACCAGCTCGTAGTCACCCGGTTCGTCCGGCGCAGTCACCTCGACCACCGCCTCGCCCGCCGGCTGCACCGAGGCGTAGCCGAGGTACTCAAGCGTTCCGGTCCTGACGAAGCCGATCCACGCGCCGCTTCCGCGCGGTCCGGTGAACGCCACGCGCAGCAGCCGTCCGGCCAGTGCCGCCCCGGCCGGAGCGAGCGTTGCCTTCACCGGGATGACCGTGACGCGCTGCGAGGCGGCCACGCGTTCTCCTTCGTTGAGCACGTAGCGCAGTTCGTAGCTTCCCGCTTCGGTCGGCGCCGTCAGGACACCCGATGCCGGCGATGCGTCCGGCCGCGTGTAGTCGCGGTAGTCGTTCGCTCCGCTGCCGGCCGCGGCAAACCCGATCCAGTGGCGCGGATCGACCGGGCCTCGCGCCTCGAACCGGTACGCGTCGCCGGCCATGACGCTGGTGGGCCCGCTGACCATGACCTCGCTGGGCAGTACTGCGATCGGACGGGAGGCGATCACACGCTCGTTTTCGTTGAGCACGTAGCGCAGTTCGTAGGCGCCGGGTTCGGCCGGCGGAATCAGCTCGACCTCGCTGACCGGCCCGGTCAACCGGGCGTAGTTGAGATGGTTCCCCACGGGGCTGCCGGCCGGTGCAAAACCGACCCAGTGCCGGAGGCTGTGCGGCCCGCGTGCGACCACCTTCAGGCGCGATCCGGCCAGCACGGTATCCGGCGCTTCGATCGAGGCCGTCGCGTCCTGCACCGCCACGGGTGCGCGCGCGAGCACCGCGTCGCCGCGCCGCGGGTTGACGTAGCGCACCTCGTAGGTGCCCGCGGTTGCCGGTGCCGCGAGCGTGACGCTGCCGTCCTTCTTGCCGCTTTCGATCATGCGCGAATACGTGAGGTACTCGCCGTCCTTTTGCTCCGGTCGTGCCAACGCGATGAAATCACCGTCGTCGGCGGGGCCGCTCCAGCGCACGGTGAGTGGTTGGGCGATCGTGACCGGCTGCGCGACAACCAGCGTGGCCTGCGCCGGTGGCGGAGGCGGCTCGGTGCTGGCGACGATCGCCCCCTGCAGCGCAGCCGAGAGTTCGCGCCCGTCGCGTGCGTTGAAGTAGCGCCCGCCCGTGGCCTTGGCCAGACAGCGCAGCTGTGCCTGATGAGCCGCGTTGGCGACGTCGAAGCCGATGACGTGCGCGGTGAAGTCGACGCCCGACTTCTCCAGTTCGGCACCGATCGCGCAGGGGTCGAGCTTGCAGGTCTCCTCGCCGTCGGAAACCAGGATCACCGTGGCCTTGTGCTCGGACCAGGCTAGCGCCTGCGCCGCCTGCCGCACGGCGGCCGACAGCGGCGTCATGCCGAGCGCGCCCAGGCCGTTGACGGTTTTCAGGTAGGCGTCCGGATCCAGCGGTCCGACCGGGATCAGTGTCTCGATGTCCGCGCAATCGCCCTTGCGCCGGTGTCCGTAGGCGACCAGGCCGAGCTGGTTGTCCGGGTTCCAGCCGCGGACCACGCTGGCGACTGTGTCGCGTGCGATGTCGACCTTGGTGCGCCCGTCGATCTTGCCTTGCATCGAACCGGAGGCGTCGAGGACCAGCAGCATGTTTTCGCCGGCGTGGGCGGTGCAGGCGACGGCGAGGAAAAGGGATGCA
>JAAFHE010000748.1 GCA_013298265.1 Lysobacterales bacterium
ATCGGCGCTGCGGTAGCGCGAGATGATATCCATCGCGACTTCGTTCGCGCCGCCATGCTTGGAACCGCGCAGCGCGCCGATGGCGCCGGTGATGGCGGAATAGAAGTCGCTGTTGGTGCCGGCAATGACGCGCGCGGTGAAGGTAGACGCGTTGAATTCGTGCTCGGCGTAGAGGATCAGCGACTGGTCGAGCGCACGCACATGCAATTCGCTCGCGGGCTTGCCGTGCAGCAGGTGCAGGAAATGGCCGGCGACGGAATCGTCGTCGGTTTCGGTGTCGATGCGACGGCCGTTGTGGCTGAAGTGGTACCAGTACAGCAGCATCGAGCCGAAGCAGGCCATGAGCCGGTCGGCGATGTCGCGCGCTTCGGATACCGGATGCGATTCCTTCTCCGGCAGCACGGTGCCGAGCACCGAGGCGCCGGTGCGCATCACATCCATCGGATGGGTTGCCGCGGGCAGCAGTTCCAGCGCCGCCTTGACCGGCTGCGGCAGGCCGCGCAGGCGCTTGAGCTTGGTCCGATAGGCGCGCAGCTCCGCATGAGTCGGCAGGTGTTCGTGCACAAGCAGATGAGCCACTTCCTCGAACGTAGCCTTTTCCGCGAGGTCGGCGATGTCGTAGCCGCGGTAGTGCAGGTCGTTGCCGCTGCGGCCGACGGTGCAGACCGCGGTGTTGCCGGCGGCCACGCCGGACAGGGCCACCGATTTCTTGGCCTTGGGAAGAACTTGCTGTGGCGCTTCGCTCATATGCACTCCGGTAAAGATTTTGGTAAACGTCCGCAGCGCGGCACTTGGGCCGTGCACCAGATCTCCACAACCCCGCTGAGGCCCGCTTCGCGGGCCTCAGCCGCCCCCTTGACTCAAGGGGGCTCCAACGTCAAAAGCTGGCAGTCAGGTTATTCCTGGCTCCGGCAGCGTTTGGATATTGTTCAATCGTTGAATTCTTCCGTTTCAATGCGTTCGCAGCGATCGACTGGACGATGGGCGTCCTCGCGGTTTTTCGTAGCGATCTCGGGCACCCAGCATTTGTCGAGCGTCGAGCAGAAATACACGCGCCGGTTCACGCGCGACGGCTCGCCGCGTAGGCGCGCCCAGACCTCGCGTTGCGGAAAATGCGCCATGACATAGCGTTCGGCGCGGCTGACGACCGCGTCGTTGAGCGTGGACTTGACGTAGTCTTCCGGCGACAGGAACAACGCCTTCGCGAGCGATGCCATCGAAATGGACGCGCACGCCGCGGATTACGGCCGGCTCCACCCCCGTGTTCAGGACCAGCCGTTCCTGTTGCGTGTCGGAACTCGCCAGCAGCCGCCGCGGCCATAGCTGCGCACGCACCTGCTGGCGCTGAAGCCAGGCGGTATAGCCCGACACGCACAGCGCGAGCAGCCCTATCAGCGCGGCGATCACAGCGGATACGCCGTTCCGGTCGCGCCGGCGGCGCGTCTGGAGATCCGCAGCGGGCGCAGCGTTGCCCATCTTATTCGCCGGACTTCGCGAACAGCTCGTCGAGCTTACGCTCGTAGGCGTGGTAGCCGAGGAAGTCGTAGAGCGCGTCGCGCGTCTGCATGCTCGGCACAGCGGCCTTCTGCGTGCCGTCGCGACGCACGGTCTCGTAGAAGTTCAGCGCCGCCTGGTTCATCGCACGGTAGGCGCCGCAGCAATACAGCACGATGTCCACGCCGGCGCCGCCGAGTTCAGTCGTGGTGAACAGCGGGGTCTGGCCGAACTCGGTGATGTTGGCGAGGATCGGCACCTTCACCGCGTCGCGGAACGTGCGGTACTGGTCCAGCGTGTAGATCGCTTCGGGGAAAATCATGTCGGCGCCGGCCTCGACGCAGGCCTGGGCGCGCTCGATTGCCTTGTCCAGCCCCTCGACCGCGATCGCGTCGGTGCGCGCCATGATGACGAAGCCTGCGTCGCTGCGCGCGTCGACAGCGGCCTTGACGCGGTCGACCATCTCGTCTTTCGGCACGATGGCCTTGCCCGGGCGATGGCCGCAGCGCTTGGTGGCGACCTGGTCTTCGATGTGCATCGCGCCGGCGCCGGCCTTGATCAGCGAACGCACGGTGCGGGCGATATTGAAGGCGCCGCCCCAGCCTGTGTCGACATCGACCAGCAGCGGCAAGGTGCAGACATCGGTGATGCGGCGGATGTCGGTGAGCACGTCTTCCATCGTGCTGATGCCGAGGTCCGGCATGCCCAGCGAGTTCGCCGCCACGCCGCCGCCGGAAAGATAGACCGCCTTGAAGCCGGTGCGCTCGGCCATGCGCGCAGCATAGGCGGTGATCGCGCCGACGACCTGCAGCGGCTGTTCGGCGGCGACAGCGGCGCGGAAACGGGCGCCGGCACTGAGGTTCTGGCTCATCGGGATCTCCGCTCAAAGATCGCGATTTTAAGCGAGTTTGGCGTGTTGGGCAGCTTCGGTGCCGCCAAAGGCCAAATGGACGCGCCAACAGGCGTTCGAGTTGTCCGGATGAAGACCCGCAGGAGACTGAGCGCAGAGTTCACGGGCTCGCGTGCGCCGACGCCCCCCGTACCGCTACAACCGCTCCAGGTCCATTGCGAATTCCGCGCTGGCGCTCGCGCCCCCCGTCGCCGGCGAGGCATAGCGGTACCAAACGTGGGGTATCCCGATCTGATGCCGGTGCAACCAGCGGGATCCGTCAATACAGTGACTGAACGCCGCTGCGCCTACATCGCATTTCATGAAACGGATGCCTATGCATCAATTTCCACAATAAATATATTGCAGCAAATGCTT
>JAAFHE010000075.1 GCA_013298265.1 Lysobacterales bacterium
GTGGCGCTGCATCGCGGCATCGAGTCGATCCACACCGGCAGCTGCGACATGGCAATCGTCGGCGGCGTGCAGGTGATGCTCAGTCCTGCTGCCTACATCTCCTTCGGCATGGCTGGCATGCTCAGCAGCGACGGCAAGTGCAAGAGCTTCGACAAGAAGGCCAACGGCTATGTGCGCGGCGAAGGCTCGGGCGCGGTCCTGCTCAAGTCGCTGGCCAAGGCCGAAGCCGACGGCGACCACATCTACGCGGTCGTGCGCGCGACGGCGGAAAACCACGGCGGCCGGGTCACGACGCTGACCGCGCCGAACTCCGCCGCTCAGGCCGAACTGCTGATCGAGGCCTATGACAAGGCGCAGATGGATCCGGCCACGGTGGGCTATATCGAATGCCACGGCACCGGTACCGGCATCGGCGACCCGATCGAGATCCAGGCGCTGACCAAGGCCTTCAGCGAACTGTACAAGCGTCATGACCGCGCGCCGGCCACCGTGCCGCACGTGGGACTGAGTTCGGCCAAGACCAATATCGGTCATCTGGAGACCGCTGCCGGCATCGCCGGCATCCTGCGCGCGCTGCTGGCGATACGCCATCGGCAGATTCCGGCCAACGTGCACTTCGAGGAAATCAATCCGTACATCAACCTGGCCGGCACGCCGTTCTACATTGTGGACGCAACGCGCGACTGGTCCGCGCCGCGGGCCACGGACGGCACCGTGCTGCCGCGCCGCGCCGGCGTCAGCTCGTTCGGTTTCGGCGGTGCCAATGCCCACATCGTGCTCGAGGAGCACCTGGCGTCGGCGGCGGCCGCGTCGGGCGGGACTAGCGGCCCGCAGCTGTTCGTCCTGTCAGCCAAGACCGAGGATCGCCTGCACGCCTATGCCGAAGCGATGCTCGAACGTGCGCAGGCCGACGAGCCGGATCTGGTCAACTTCGCCTATACCTTGCAGGTAGGCCGTGACGAGATGCCCGAGCGTATTGCGCTGGTTGCGGCCAACGTCGAGGAACTGTGCAGTGGGCTGCGCGCTTTCCTCGACGGCAAGGCTGCGGCCGGCCTCAGTCAGGGCAGCAGCCGCCGACGCAAGGATGCCGCGCCGGTGGCGAACGCGGAGGCCGTGCAGGCGCTGATCGCCGCGCAGGATCTCGCCGCGCTCGGCGCGGCCTGGGTGACCGGCGCCGAGGTCGACTGGAGCGGTCTGGCGCGTCCGCGCACGCCGCGGCGCATGGCCTTGCCGACCTATCCGTTCGCGCGCGAGCGCTGCTGGATTCCCGGCGTGGAGGGTGTCCCCCGCGGCGACTCGGCGGCACCCGCGGCCGCAGCGCCGGCGCCCGCGGCGGCGCCTGTGCCTGTGCCCGCGGCGGCTGATCGGCCGCAGACGCTGTACTACACAAGCCGGTGGCAGGCAGCGCCGCTGGCTGCTGCGCCGGCGGCGACTGCCGGCGTGGAAACGATCCTGCTGTTCGCCTCTGACGATGCGCTGCGTGAACCGTTGCGCCGCCGGTTCGCGGGGCAGGGCGGCAGCCGCGTGCCGGCCATCGTGCTCGTGCAGCCGGGTGAGGGTTTCCGCGCGCTCGCGCCGGATTCGTACGAAGTGCGGCCGGCGCAGCGCGAGGACTTTGCCGCGCTGTTCGCGGCACTGGACGCCCAGGGCCTGCGGCCGCGCCATATCGTGCATGCCTGGTGTGGCAGCGACGCGCTGCCCGACAGCACGGCGCCGGAGCACGGTCTCACCCTCGGCGCGGCATCGCTGTTCGCGCTCGGCCAGGTCATGGCCGAGGCGGCGCGCCGCGACAAGGAGACCGGCAAGCCGGTCGTCGCGACGCGTCTGGTCTGCGTGGTGCCGGCCGATGCCGCGCAGCCGCAGCACGCGGCGCTCGCGAGCCTGCTGCGCAGCGTGCTGCTCGAAATTCCGCAGCTCGCGGGCACCTGGATCGCCCTCGGCGGCGCGCCGGCGCCCGACGAGGCGGGCATTGACGCGCTGATCGCCGAACTCGCCGATACGACGCGCGGTAGCAGCGAGATCCGCTACGACGGCGCGCAGCGGCTGCGCCGCAGCCTGCAGCCGTGGACGCCGCCAGCGGTCACGGTCGGGGCCGGACGCGAACACGGCACGAACATGCCGTCAACGGTCCGCGAACGCGGTACCTATGTCATCACCGGCGGTGCGGGCGGCCTGGGCCTGATCGTCGCGAACTTCTTCGCCGCGCAGGCCAAGGTGAACCTGGTCCTCGTCGGCCGCTCCGCGCTCGACGCGGCGCAGACCGCGCGGTTGGCCGAACTGGAAGCCGTCGGCGCGCAGGTGTTCTACCTGCGCGGCGACATCAGCCAGCGCGACGACGCCGTTCGCGTGCTGCAGCAGGCGCGCGAGCGTTTCGGCAGTATCCACGGCATCGTCCATGCGGCCGGCGTGATCCGCGACGCGGCGATCGAGCGCAAGACCCGGGCCGATTTCGATGCCACCTGCGCGCCGAAGATCCACGGCACCGTGTACCTGGACGAGGCCAGCCGGTCCGACGACCTGGATTTCTTCGTGCTGTTTTCCTCCATCGCCGCGGAACTCGGCAGTTCCGGCCAGTGCGACTACGCCTACGCCAACGGCTTCCAGCGTCATTTCGCGGCGCTGCGCGCGCAGCGCGCCGCGCTAGGGCAGCGGCGCGGGCGCACGCTCGCGATCGACTGGCCGCTGTGGCAGGACGGCGGCATGCAGCCCGAGCGCATCAAGGGCATCTCGCTCGATGCGAAGACCAAGGCGATGCTGCAGGAATCGACCGGCATCCACGCGCTGGATACGGGCAGCGGTCTGGCGGCGTTCGCCGCCGCACTGCTCGGTGGTGAGGACCAGCTACTGGTCATGCACGGCAATCGCGCGAAGATCGACCGCGTGCTGGGCCTGGCCACGGCCGAAACGGCGCCCGGGCGTGGCGCGGAAACGCGCACGTCCGCGTCGGCGCAGGGCAGTGCACAGTTCGCGCGACGGTTGCGGCAGGATCTGCTGCGTATCGTTGCGGAGGTGCTGCTGGTCGACCAGAAACAGATCGTCGCTGATGTGAACCTCAGCGAGTACGGCCTGGACTCGCTCGGCGTCGCGGGCCTGTTCCGCCGCCTCGACGAAACCTATGCGCTGAGCCTCGTGCCCGCGATCGTGTTCGAATATCCGACCCTCGACGCGCTCGCCGGCCACCTGGCCACGGCGCACGCGGCCCAGCTCAGGCCGTACTACGCCGATGCCTTCTCGTCCGATACGGAAGCGACCGCGGCCGAAGTGCCCGTTGCGGCCATACCCGCCGCGCTCGCCGTCCCGCGCATCGCGGCGCCGGCAACGCCGGCGGCGGGCCGCGTCGGGGTGGCCATCGTCGGCATTGCCGGCGTATTCCCGGGCGCCGACACGCCGGATGAACTGTGGCGGCAGGTTCTCGCCGGCGCCGATCTCGTCTCCGAGATACCCGCCGAGCGCTGGGACTGGCGCTCGCCGCACGCTGTGCCGCACGACGGCGCCACGCCGCACTGGGGTGGATTTGTGCGCGATGTGGACAAGTTTGACGCGGGCTTCTTCGGCATCGGTGCGCTCGAGGCCGCGCTGATGGATCCGCAGCAGCGCCTGTTCCTGCAGGTCGCCTGGAACGCGATTGAGGATTCCGGCCACCGCGCCTCGGATCTGGCCGGCACGCGCACTGGCGTCTTCGTCGGTCTGAGCGGCTTTGACTACATGGAACTGCTGCGCGACGCCGGTACCGAGGTCGGCGGCTATTCCGCGACCGGCATGGCGCATTGCGTGCTGCCGAACCGCGTGTCCTTCCTGCTGGATCTGCGCGGTCCCAGCGAAGCCATCGACACGGCCTGTTCGAGTTCCCTGGTCGCGATTCATCGCGCCGCGGAAAGCATTGCCGACGGCAGCTGTGTCGCGGCGATCGCCGGCGGCACCAACCTGCTGCTGATACCGTCGCTGCAGCGCGCGCTCGGCAGCGCCGGCATGCTCGCCGCCGACGGCCGCTGCAAGACCTTCGACCACCGCGCCGACGGCTATGTCCGCGGCGAAGGCTGTGCGGCTGTGCTGCTCAAGCGGCTGGACCTGGCGCTGGCCGACGGCGACACGATCTATGCCGTGGTCAAGGGCAGCGGCGTCAATCACGGCGGCCGCGCCATGTCGCTGACGGCGCCAAACCCGAATGCCCAGGCCGAGCTGCTGGTGGATGTCTACCGCCGCGCCGCGGTCGATCCGGCCGCGGTCGGCCTGATCGAAGCCCACGGCACCGGTACCGCGATGGGCGATGCGGTGGAACTGAACGGACTGAAGAAGGCATTCCGCGAACTGGGCCTGGAGCACGGCGCCGTCGCTCGCTGCGCGGTCAGCTCGGTCAAGACCCAGATCGGCCATCTTGAAGCCGCTTCCGGCGTCACGTCGCTGATCCGTACCGTGCTCGCGATGCGCCATCGCGTGATCCCCGGGGTGCTGCATTTCGAACAGCTGAATCCGCAGATCCGCCTGGAGGACAGCCCGTTCCATATCGCGCAGTCGACGCAGGACTGGGCTGCGGCCACCGACATCCACGGGGCGGCGCTGCCGCTGACGGCGGGCATCAGCTCGCTGGGCTTCGGCGGCGTCAACGCTCACCTGATCGTGCAGGAGTATCCGGCGCAACCGGCTGTGCCGGCGTCGACGCCGCAGGCGCAGCGGCTGGCCCGTCTCATCGTGCTGTCGGCCAAGACGCCGCAGCAGCTGGTCGCGCGGGCGGGCGATCTGCTCGCGTACCTGCGCGCTGCCGGCGATCCCGGCGCGGTGCCGCTGGCCCGGATTGCGGCGACCCTGCAGGTGGGGCGCGAGAACCTGCGCGAACGCCTGGCCTTCGTGGTCGACTCGGGCACGGACCTTGCCGTCAGGCTGCAGGCTTTCCTCGCTGGCGAAAGTGTCGTTGCCGGCGCCTATCGCAGTCGTGGCGAGCGCGATGCCGACAGCGTGAGCCTGGTCAACCGCGACCCCGACATCAAGGCGATGATCGTGTCGAAATGGCTGGCCGGCAACGAACTGGGATCGCTGCTGGAGTGGTGGACCCAGGGCATCGACATCGACTGGCTGGCGCTGTATGCCGGCGCGCTGCCGCCACGCATCAACCTGCCGACGTATCCGTTCGCGCGCGAACGCCACTGGGTCGACACCGCGCCCCGTGCCGGCGGTGCGCCGCAGGCGCACGTACAGGCACCGGCGCGCAGCGTGCCGGCGCCGACGCGCCGGAGCGGTTTGCTCGGCGCGGCGGATCTGGCGGCTCAGCTGATCACCGACGAGCTCGCGCAGCAGTTGCAGGTTCCGGCGGCGCAGCTTGCGACCGACCGCAACCTGCTGGAGCTGGGCGTGACCTCGCTGGGAATCGCCTCGCTGGTGCGGGAGGTCAATCGGCGTCTGGATCTGGATCTGTCGCCGAGCGTCGTCTTCGAATATCCGACCATCGCGCGTTTTGCGACGTATCTCGGCGAAAACAGCGCGAGTGCGATCGGTCGCGCGATGGCTGCTGCAGTGATGCCGGCCGCGCACGACGGTGGATGCGAGGCGACGCCGCCACCCGTCGTCGCGGACGACGCCCGCCACGCGGCGGCCGGATCGGCGCAGCGGCGCGACAGCGACCGGGAACTCTTGGAAAGCATCGTCTGGCAGGACAGCGCCACCGGCGATGAGTACGAACGCATGACGTTCTGATGCGGGCTGGGCGTCGGGGGGCGCCCAGTGCGGCCAGGCGATGACGCGACCGCGTGCCGTTCCGCAGGAGGCGGAGGGCGCAGGCATCGGGTCGCCCGCCTGCAGGAAAGGCGCAAGGGCGCGCGGGAAGCGCGCGCACGCGGCTATCGCGAACCGTCAGGAAATCTCTGAACAAGGTGGAACACGCTTTTTTCGGGGCCGCCTTGAGTCAAGTGGGTGGCCAAACGCCTGCAAAGCCGGTGTTTGGCGAGGTTGTGGAGATTTGGTGCAGGTCAAAAAACGGCACTCCAGAACCTTGTTCAGAACTTCCCTAGTTGGAGAACTCGTGGAACCGATTCAGTGCTGCTACGGCTACCTGGCAACCGCGTTGATCGCGGGCTGCGGGCGTCTGGGTGTTTTCGATCGTCTCGCTGCGCAGCCGGGGATCGCGACCGACACACTGGCGCGCGAACTCGGCGCGAGTCCGGGCCCGCTGCACGCGGTGCTGCAGGATCTGCACGCGCTCGGCGCGTTGCAGCGCGGCGAGGACGCGACCTGGCGCCTGGCCGGCGTGCAGCCGACCGGACGGATCGACGCATTCGCCACCTTGAACGCGCTGCCCATCGAGGCCCTGCGCGACGGCGAAGCGGCGCTGTCACTGGCCGCGCTGATCCGCGAGCTGCCGGTACGCACGGCCGGCGATGCCAGCGACGCGGACGTCCTCGTCAACGGCGCGCTGAACGTGTTGATCGCCGCGCTGCTCAGAACCCTCGATACCCGCCGCGCGTCCACCGCGCTGAAGCGGCTGGAGCCGGCACTAGCCGCCGCGCTGCGTGAGCGCTGGCTGTCGCAGGGCTGGCTGGACCAGGCCGAAGACGCCCTGGTCTGCGGAGCCGTCGATCTGCTGCAGTCACCGGCGGTCGCCACCCTGATCGGCTATCGGCCGCTGCTGGCGCTGCAGGAGCCGATCCTGCGCGGCGATCGTCAGGCACTGGCCGACGTACACGGACAGACCGGCAGCGCGCCCGCACGCCTCGATCGCGCGCTCGCCTTCGGCGCCATCGACCGCGCCGATTTCCTCGACGACCTGCGCAGCGAGGTCGCGGCGCTGCTGGCCTCGGACGGCGAATCCGTCGGTGCCGTTGTCGGCGAGTCCGGCGATGCACTGTTCGCGGCGGTCCTGCAGGCCGTCGCCGAGCACAACACCGGATCCTCCGGCGCACGCGTCGTGCGGCCCATCACGGTCGATGCCGCCGGACCGCAGGCGCTGTACCGCGGCGCGCGCGACGCGGCCGCCGACGCGGGTCTGCTGGTCGTGCACGCGGGCCTGGAGCGCGGCGGCGAAGCCGCACCGGTCGATGCCGCCCTGCAGGTGCTGGCCGGCGATCAGCCGCTGTATCTGGACACCGACGGAAACCCGCGCGCGGCCATCGCGGTGCTGTCGGACTGGCAGCAGGAATTGCAGCGCTGGGCCGACCTGCCGAACGTGACACGACTGCTGTGGCTGCAGTCCCACGCGACGCCGGTGGAACCGGCCGCGACCGGCCGCTTCGACAATGCCTGCCTGCAGGGCATGGATGCGCTCGGCGGCCGCGAGCTGATTGGCGCGGAAGCCTTTCTCTGCCTGGCCGCCCGCTGCAACTGGTTCAACGAAGCGTCTGTGCATCGCTATCCGGCCGTAGCGCAGGCCTGCAGCGCCAGCCTGCATCGGTTCGGCCGCCGCGCCTACCGCATCCGGCACGCACGCGAGCAGGACATAACGCGCCTGTGCGAGCTGGAACGCCTGTGCTGGCGGCACACGCGCAGTTCCGAGGCGACGATCCGTGCGCGTATCGCCGACTATCCGCAGGGCCAGTTCGTGCTCGAGCGCGAAGGGCAGGTACTCGGCGTCGTCTACAGCCAGCGCATCGCCGCGGTCGAAGCGCTGAACGGACGCCGGGCAACGGACGTGCATGAACTGCACCGTGCCGACGGCGACGTGGTGCAATTGCTCGCGGTGAACATCGACCCGCAGGCGCAGAACCTGCGCTACGGCGACCAACTGCTGGAGTTCATGCTGCAGCGCTGCAGCCTGCTGCCGGGCGTGCGGCGCGTCGTCGGCGTGACCGTGTGCAAGTGCTATGACGCCAGCCTCGGCGAGACGCCGGAGGAGTACATAAGGCGCCGCGGCCCGGAGCAGGATCCGGTGCTCGCCTTCCATGCCAGCCACGGCGCGTCCATCGTGCGCCTGATGCGTGGCTATCGTCCGGACGATGTGCAGAACCGGACCCATGGCGTGCTCGTGTCCTACGACATCCTGGCCCGTGCCGAACTGCTGCGGCAGCGCGCGCCGCAGGACGGCGGCACCGGGGCGACGACAGCGCCGGGCCGTGAACACTTGTGCAATTTTCTGCGCGAGCAGGTTTTCGCCCTGCTGGCGGATGCGGCCACGGCATTCAGCCCCGAGCGGCCATTCATGGAAATGGGCGTGGATTCCGCCGGCCTGCTGCAGCTACACCACCTACTGGAACAGGAATGCGGCCGGCGCCTGCCGAGTGCTTTCCTGTTCGAATTCAACAGCGTCGCCAAGGTCGCCCTGAAGCTGGGCCGGGAACCGGAAGCGCCGACGGCCGAGCATCGCGTGTCGGTTGCGCCCGTACCGACGGCGACGGCCCGCGCGGTGCTGGCGCCGCGCCGCGCCGGCGATACCGACATCGCCGTGATCGGTCTGTCCTGCCGCCTGCCGGGCGGTATCGACGCGCCGGTGGATTTGTGGAATGTGCTGGCGGAGGGCCGCTGTGTCGTCGGCGCCTATCCACGCAAGCGCGGCGCCTGGCCGGATGCCCAGGCCTGGCCGGGCATCGACCAGGGCGGTTTCGTCGGCGACGCCGATGCGTTCGATGCGACCTTCTTCCGCATCTCGCCGGCCGAGGCGCAGCTGATGGATCCGCAGCAGCGCCTGGTGCTGGAGCTGGCGTGGTCGTGCCTGGAGGACGCGAACCTGCGTCCGGCCGACATCGCCGGCAGTGGCGTCGGCGTATTCGTCGGTGCCAGCAACAGCGACTACAGCCGCCGCCTGCAGGATGCCGGCGTCGAAGTGGAAGCGCACCTCGGCGTGGCCAGCTCGCTCGCGGTGATTGCCAATCGCGTGTCGTATTTCTTCGATCTGAGCGGACCCAGCCTGCTGATCGACACGGCCTGTTCGTCCTCGCTGGTCGCGCTGCATACGGCGATCCAGTCGCTGCGCCGCGACGAATGCAGCAGCGCCCTCGTGGCCGGCGTGAACCTGATCTGCCATCCGCACCTCTCGCTGGCCTATCACAAGGCCGGCATGCTCGCCGCGGACGGCCACTGCAAGGTGTTCGATGCGCGCGCCGACGGCTATGTGCGCGCCGAAGGCGCGGTGGTACTGCTGCTCAAGCCACTGCGCCGCGCGATTGCCGACGGCGACCGCGTCCACGCCGTGCTCAAGGGGTCGGCCATCAACCATGGCGGCCTCGCCGGCGGCCTGACCGTGCCCAACCCGGTTAAGCAGCGCGAGCTGCTGCTCAGTGCCTGGGACGATGCCGGCGTGCAGGCAGGACAGATCAGCTACATCGAAGCGCACGGCACCGGCACCTCACTCGGCGATCCCATCGAGGTGGAGGGCATACGCTCGGCCTATGCGCAGCGCGGTGGCACAACCGCAGGCGGTAGCTGCGGCCTGGGATCGCTCAAGAGCAATCTCGGCCATCTGGAATCCGCCGCCGGCCTGGCCGGCGTGCTCAAGACGATACTGGCTTTGCAGAGGCGCCAACTGCCGCCGACGGTGAACTTCGAGGCGCTCAATCCGAAGATCGACCTCGGCCAGGCGCTGCGCATCAACGATCGCCTGCGCGCCTGGGACGCGCCCGAGCGCCTCGCCGGCGTCAGCAGCTTCGGCTCCGGCGGCGCCAATGCCCATGTGGTGATCGGCGAGTTCATCGAACCTGCGGCGGCGACCGAGGACCGCCAGGCGCAACTGTTCGTGCTGTCGGCACCGGACCGCGAGCGGCTGCAGGTCTACGCCCAGCGCGTGGCGGACTGGTGCGAACACGCCGATGCCGCCGATTTCGGCGCGGCGATTCGCAGCTGGCAACTCGGCCGCACGCCGATGAAGGCGCGTCTGGCGCTCAAGCTCGCGAGCATCGGCGAACTCAAGGCGGCACTGGCGCTGTGGCTGTCGGGCAAGCAGCCCGCGCACGCCTGGTCCGGCGACGGCAGCGGCGATGCCAGCGCGGCGTTGTGGCAGACCCGCTCCGGCCGCCAGCTGATCGTGCAGGCGCTGCACGAGAACGATCTCGACCAGCTCGCCGCGCTGTGGACCTCGGGCATCGACATCGACTTCGCGCCGCTGCATCGCGGCGCGGGGCGGCGGGTCAGTGTGCCGACGTATCCGTTTGCCCAGGAACGCTTCTGGATTCCGGACACGGACCCTGCGCCGACGCCGGCTGCCTCGGCCCCGCTGCATCCGCTGCTGCACGCCAATGTGTCGGACCTGAGCCGGCAATGCTTCCGCTCGGTGCTCAGCGGCGAGGAACCTTTCCTGGCCGACCACCAGGTACGGCTGCGCGGCGTCGACGAACGCGTGCTGCCCGCGGTCGCCTACCTGGAAATGGCGCGC
>JAAFHE010000749.1 GCA_013298265.1 Lysobacterales bacterium
TTTGACTGGGACGATCTCGCGCGCGCCGGGAGCAGCCTGTCGCTGTTCGCCACACGCCGGCTCATTGACCTGCGCGTGCCGACCGGCAAGCCGAACAAGGACGGCGCCGCGGCGATCATCGAGTACTGCGAGCGCCCGCCGCCGGACACCGTGCTGCTGATCACCTCGACACAGTGGAGCAAGCAGCACCACGCGGCCTGGGTCGACCACATCGAGGCGATAGGCGTCTTCGTGCCGATCGCGCCGCTCAAGCGCGACGACCTGCCTGCCTGGATCGGCCAGCGCATGGCCAGTCGCGGTGTCAAGGCGAACCGCGACGCGATCGACGTGCTCGCCGAGCGCAGCGAAGGCAACCTGCTCGCCGCCGCTCAGGAGATCGACAAGCTCGCCCTGCTGGCCGGTGACCGTGTGCTCAATGCCGCAGCACTCGAAGATCTCGTCGCCGACAGCGCGCGCTATGACGCGTTCAAGCTCACCGATGCCGCGCTCGCCGGCGAAGCAGCACGCGCGCTGCGTATCGCTGCGGGCCTGCGCGCCGAAGGCGAGCAGGTGCCGGCGCTGATGGGACTGCTGCTGTATCAGCTGCAACTGCTGGTGCGACTGGCCGCGGCGCCGAATCCGGCTCAGGCTTTCCGCAGCGAACGCATCTATCCGGCGCGCGAGGCGGTCTATCGCAAGGCATTGCAACGCGGCGGACTGGTGCATTGGGAACGCTGTCTCGCCCAGGCCGCGCGTATCGACCGGATCAGCAAGGGGCGCGGCACCGGTGATGCCTGGATCGAGCTCGAACGGCTGCTTGCGGCGATGGCTGCCCAGCGCGGTGCGCAATTGCTGACCGAGGTCTGAGCATGCGACCGCTCGCGCTGCTCGGCGGAACCTTCGACCCGATCCACAACGGGCATCTGCGCGCGGCCTGGGAAGCGGCGGAGCAGTTGGCCGCGGAAGTGCATCTGCTGCCGGCCAACGTACCGCCGCATCGCCCGCAGCCCGTGCTGGACGCGGATCAGCGCGTCGTGCTGCTGCGCCTGGCCCTGGCCGGACAGGAGCGCCTGCGGCTGGACACGCGTGAACTCGACCGCGCCGGCCCCTCGTATACCGTCGACACCCTGCTCGAGCTGCGTGCCGAACACGGGCCGCGGCGGCCTGTCGTGCTGCTGCTGGGCGTCGACGCCTTCGCCGGGCTGCCGAGCTGGAGTCGCTGGCTGCAACTGTTCGATCTGGCGCATATCGCGGTGTTGGCGCGCCCTGGCCATGCGCGCGACTACGCCCCGGCGCTGCAGGAGCAGTGCGCGCGGCGCGGTTGTTCGGTCGATGGCGACTGGCGCGACCGCGCTGCCGGCAACGTCCTGTTCGTCGACGTGAGCGAGCTGGACATTTCCGCGACTGCGATCCGTCGACAGCTGGCGCGGGGACAGGAGCCGCGGTTTCTTCTGCCGGACGCCGTGCTCGCGGAAATCCAGGCGCGGCGCTGGTACGCCTGATGTCCCGGTAGTCGCGATGGCGGGTCGATACGGCCAGCGATGCCGTTCCTGGAGCGAGGCGGCGGCGCCGGGCATTTGCCGGCCCGCCGCCTTATACTGCGCGCCATCTGTCCCGTACCGGGCAACCTGAGGTAGCGCACGCTTGGCCACGACAAAGAAGCCGACATCTTCGACCGCGTCCGATTCCAAACCCCGTTCCCGCGCCGCCGCACCGGCCGCCAAGAGGGCGCCTGCGAAGAAGGCTGCGGTAGCGAAGAAAACGGTGGTATCGAAGAAAGCCGCCGCTGCGCCATCTGCCGCGAAGAAATCCGCGAGCAAGCCCGGAAAGGCTGTGATGGCCAATCGCGCCGCTGCTGCCGCCGCGAAGCGGGCCAAGCCGGCCGTCAAGGACACCGCCAAGCCCGCCAGCCGCAAACCGCGCGCCACGGCGACGCCGGTCGCCTCGCCACCGCAGCACACGCCGCGCAAGCCCGGCAAGAAAGAGGTCGTGCCGACCGACATCGTCGAGCGGCTGCGTCTGGAAGTGCGCCGCGCGCTGGAAGAGCTCAAGGCCAAGGACATCGTCGAGCTTGACGTGCGCGGCCGTACCTCGATCGCCGACTACATCGTCGTCGCCGCCGGCACCTCGACGCGGCATGTGAAATCCATCGCCGACGAAGTGGTCAAGTACGCCAAGAAGGCCGGCATGATGCCGTTGGGTGTCGAGGGCCAGCGCGAGGCTGAATGGGTACTGGTCGACCTTGGTGACATCATCGTCCATGTGATGCTGCCGCGTGTGCGCGAGTTCTACGGTCTCGAACGGATGTGGTCGGTCGGCGGCGATCCGGACGCGGCGGCCTATGCCGCCGAACGCGACGCCGCGCGCTGAGCGACGCAGGTCATGCGCGCGCGCCTGATCTCGGTCGGCGAGCGCATGCCGGCCTGGGTCGCTGAGGGTTTTGCCGAGTACGTCAAGCGTCTGTCGCGCGAGCTGCCGCTGGATCTCGTCGAACTCAAGCTCGGCGACCGCGGCAAGGGCCGCGATCTTGTCCGCGCGCTGGAGGATGAAGGTGCGGCCATGCTGGCGGCTATTCCTCGAGGCGCTCACGTCGTGGCGCTGGACGGCCGCGGCAAGGCCTGGTCCAGCGAAGAACTGGCCGCTCAGCTCGCGGCCTGGCGCATGGCCGGACGCGATCCGGTGTTCCTGATTGGCGGCCCGGATGGTCTGGCTGCTACGGCGTTCGCGCGCGCCGATCAGCGTTTCTCGTTGGGTGCATTGACGTTGCCGCACATG
>JAAFHE010000750.1 GCA_013298265.1 Lysobacterales bacterium
AAGCGGTGCAGCTGAGCTGGGCGTCGCAGATCACGCTGCACGACTCGATCATCGCGGAAACCGTCGGCAGCCATGCGACCTATGGCGGCGTGCTGCTGAACTATTCCAGCAGCGCCTATCCGCTGGACGGCATCACGCTGACGCGCAATCTCTGGTACCGCATCAAGGGCCGCCTGCCCGAAATCACCTGCGAATCCAGCGCGCAGGACGACATTCCGCCGCGTCTCATCGACGCCTGCCAGAACGTGCCGCTGCGGCTGGAAGTCAGCAACAACCTCTACCTCGATCCCGGCTACTACATCGACTACGGCCCGTGGGTCGATGCGGACGCCGTCAACGGACCGTTTCGCGTGCAGCTCAATCTCGTCGGCAACCGCTTCGTCACGCGCAGCGGCTTCAGTTTCGGCCTGGCCGCGTTCGGCCTGCTGGGCACCGACGCCGGCGATCCGCCGAGCCAGAACACGCTCTACGTGCGCGACAACCGCATCGACCGCTTTGCGGCGCTGGCCGACTATCAGCTCTTCTATTGCTGCAACGACTTCCCGCCCGGCCCCGGCGGCAATACCGCGATGGGCACGGCGCAGCGCCGCGCCACGCGGCACGAGTTCCCGGCCACGCGCTACCGTCCCGGCGATCGCCTGCAGCGCGAACTGCCGCTGACCGCCGGCGCGCTGCCACACGACACCATGGACCGGCGCTACGCCGCGTCGACGGCCGGCGGAAGCATTCCCGACCTGCCGCACGAACAGCCCGTCGCCGGCGATGCGTTCACACTGGATTTCGCGCCGGGCGCGCCGCCGACCGCGCCGGCCGACAGCGACGCGGACGGCCTGCCCGATGCGTTTGAACTCGCGCAGGTGGCCTACGGACTGAACCCGTCCGTCGGCGACAACAACGGCATGCAGCTATCGCTGCCGCTGCTCGGCGTGGCCGGGTATACGAATATCGAAGTGTATCTGGAGCTGCTCGCGCGCGACCGCGGCGAACTGATCTTCGCCGACGGGCTGGAGTGAACCGACCGGGCGTACGCACCGGAGCGGTGCTATAGCGGAAGGACCGCAACCGATACGGCCGGGTCCTAAAAAACAACACGGCAACCGTCCTGGTCGCCGTGTCTGAGCCCATGCGCAGCTCTCGGACTGCGCCAGCTCCCCCTGGTGAAGCGGCACCGGACGCCGGAGGCGCCCTGCGAAAGTCACGAGCAAGACTAGCCCCAGCCCGGCCTGGCGGACAGATCGGTCACATTTCTTTGCAGTTGTGGCGGATTCGAGGTCCGGACACGTGGCCGGCGGCGGGAGACACGTCACGGAGCAGCCGGTCCCGAGCATGCCAGGGTGAGATATCGCGCACCCGGACGGCACCGCAAATAGCAACTGCTGGCGAATTTCCGGGGCACGACAGGCCAGCGACAGCTGTAGGGTCAGGAGCATGCTCATGTTCCGCTGGTGGCAATGGGTGGATTACCGCGTACGGCGCGCCGGCGAGTGGCTCCTGCCGCGGCTGGCAAATCTGCGCTCCGTCTGGCGCGTGCTGCACCGCGTCCGCTTCGCCTGGCTGTTGACCGCCGTCGCCTGTGGCGCGCTGTTCCTGGCCCAGGGGCAGGAAATCCTTGCGTCGAGCTTCGTCACCTTGGCCGACGCACTGGTCTTCGTGGCGGCCTGCACCCTGGCCGCGGCCAGCATCTGGTACTGCTCGCGAACATTGATCCGGTTGATGCCGCCTTCCAGCGCCCTGCCGTCGACGCCGGCCGCCGATGCCTTGCGCCGACACCTGCCTCGCGTGCTCGGCGCGCTGGTATTGCTGCTGCCCGGCACGGCGCTCGCGTTTCTCAGTCGCACGATGCCCAACCGCAGCCTCGCCTTGTTCAGCGCGATCGTGCTGATCAACCTGGCCGTCGCCTTTTATGTCGCGCTGCAGTTGCGCCGGCGTGTCGTTCTGAAGGGCATCGACCCAGCGGACGAGCATGTCCCTTCCGTGGCGCAGCTCAGCGCGCCGACCCGCTATTTCCTGTTCGTCATGCTGTGTCTGAATGTGCTGGTGCCGGCGTTGTTGATGATCTGGCCCATGCTGCCGCTGCATCTGCATATCGCCGGCGGCACGATAACCATGGTCGCACTGGCCCTGGTCGTCGTCGTGGGCAGCCTGCTCGTGCATTTCAGCGATCTTTCGGGCCTACCGCTGCTCGTGCTACTCCTGATCGCAGCTGCCTTGCTGAGCCGCTGCAGCGTGCATCACGGCGTGACAACCCTGCCCATCGACGAAAGCCGCGCGCCGGCGCCGATGGCGCTGGAAAGCTATCTCGCCCGGCGCATCGACCCGCGATTGGCTCGCTGTTCCACGAGCGGTTGCGCGCAGCCGATACCGGTCGTCATCGTTGCCGCGGAGGGCGGCGGTGTACGCGCGGCGGCCTGGACCGCGCTGGTGCTCGCCCGCATCGAAAGCCGACTTGCGCAATCGACGCCGCCGCAACGCCTCAACGACAGCCTCGTCGGCATCAGCGGCGTATCGGGCGGAAGCCTCGGCGCGGCCCTCTTCGTTGCGTCCAGCGACCAAAGCGCCGAGCAGATCAACATCATCGCGAAGAAGTTCTTCGCCCACGACCTGCTGACGCCGTCGCTGGCTGGTCTGCTCTTCGTGGATCCGCTCGTCGCGCTGAGCCCTTATCCCATTCCCGCCGCGGCCATCGCCGACCGCGGACTGACATTCGAACGCAATCTCGAAAGCGCCTGGCTCGCCGCTAGCGCCGAAGAC
>JAAFHE010000751.1:0-1246 GCA_013298265.1 Lysobacterales bacterium
CGGTAGATGCCCCAGGCCGAGGCGACTAGGTAGGTTGTATACGGATCCGTCGTGGCGGCCGTGAGGCGGTCCAGCGTCGTCAGTTCCTTGAGCGACTCGTCGAACTTCGAGGTGCGCGTCAGTAGTCGTGTGAGCAAGGTGCGCGCCTTGAGCGCATCGCGGCTACCCGCACCGGCGGCGCTTTCGTAAAGGACCAGGGCCTGGCGCGCCTCGGCTTCGGCTTCGGGCAGCAGCTCGAGCATGTTGAACAGCGTCGCAAGGCTGGTGCGGATCGAGGCCTCGGTCAGCGGCTGCGCGCCGAAGCGCTGCGACACGCCGTCGCGCGCGCCGAGCAGCACGTCCTTGAGCGACGCGCTCTGTCCTTTCGCAACGACCAGCGGATTGGAGCGGCCGATCAGGTCTTCGTTGAGGAAGCGGTTGATCGCAGTGGCGCGGTCGAGCTCCTGCTGCGCCGCGTTGCGCGCGCGCACGGCAGCCTGGTAGAGGCCCGACACGACGAGGACGCCGGCGACGAGTGCTCCGACCAATGCGATCAGATACGGCCGCCGCGCGCGGCTACGGGCAAGCGCCTCGCGCGCGCTGCGCGAGAGTTCGTCGACGCGCAGTGCCTGCGCAGCCTGCACGCGGCGGTGCTCGCGATCACGCAGGCGGGCGGCGAATTCGGCGACGCTGGCCAGACGGCGTTCGGGATTGCCGTCGGTCGCCAGGCGGATGTCCTCGCGCAGCAGCTCGTCGGGGACATCTTGCTCCCAGCCGGACACCATGGGCTTGGTGAGGTGCCCGGCCAGCAGCTGATACAGCAGGATGCCGAGCGCGAACACGTCGCTCTGCACCGTAGGCGCATGTCCGGCGAAAACTTCCGGCGCCACGTACAGCGGTGTGCCGGCCGACGAATCCGTCGCGATGCTTTGCGTCACGGTCAGGCCGAGCTGGGTGATGCCCAGCGCTTCCAGCCGCTCCGGGTCGAGCAGGCGACCGCTGCCGAAATCGGTCAGGCGGATGTGCCAGCCGTGTGCCTCGGCGGCGATCAGCACGTTGGCGGGCTTGAGGTCCTTGTGCAGCACGCCCACGCCGTGGGCCGCAGCAACCGCGTCGGCGGCCTGCAGGAACAGCGCGACGCGTTGTTCCTGGTCCAGCGCCGCGAGTCCGCTCTCGGACCATTCGAGCAGGCTCTGCCCGCCGTACTGGCATTCGAGGAAGAACGGCGGGTTCTCGAAATTCCAGTCGATGATGTCGACGAAGTGGG
>JAAFHE010000751.1:1256-2748 GCA_013298265.1 Lysobacterales bacterium
GCTTGAGCGAACGCAGCCGGTCGCCGTCGGCACCGAACTTGTAGACCCGCTTCTCGCGCGTCTTGGCGTGTTCGGCCAGCCACACCTCGCTGCCGCGATTGCTGCCGAGCTGGCGACGCAACAGGAAATTGTCGCGCCCCGGCACGGCCTGGCCAGCAGCGAGTTCGAGCCGGCTGGACAGGCGCCTGCCCACGGCGATGCGTTCGATCGCGCCGTCCAGGCGATAGCCGACACGGGCCTGGGTCAGCAGGCGCTCGGCATTGGCCTCGCCGAGCGCACGGCGCAGCTTGTTGACCGCGTTGGGCAGCACCTTGTCGACGGTGATGCGGCCAGCCCAGACCTCGCGCAGCAGTTCTTCCTTGGTCACCACCTCGCCCGCGTGGCGCAGCAGGTAGGCGAGCACTTCGAGCGCGCGCCGCTCGACCTCGACCGGCAAACCCGCGACGCGCAGCTCGAAGCGCGCCTCGTCGAATTCGGCCGTGCCGAAGCGATAGCAGTAGGAGTGGCGCTCGGCTGAGTCTTGTTCGGTCTTCATGCGTTTCAAAGGCGCGGATGGCAGTGAAATCCCCCAACCGGCTGGCCGGGTGATCGCTGCGCCGTCAGTCAAAGTGGGGACAAGGGCCGGACATCAAGGCCTGAAAGCCGGCGCGCGAGCTTACAGAAATTGCCGCGGTCCGCAGCGTTACCCATCCGTTACCGCGCCGTTATCCGTCCGTGCCTACGAAATTCGCCGTGGACCCTAGCATGCGTGCACTGCGCCGGCCCATGGCATCGCCCTGGACCGCAACGGAATGGCCACGACCAGCAGGGACCCCGGCGCAGGTCAGCCTGAAATTCGGAGACCCGCAATGATCGACAAGAAACTCGGCGCCGCGCTCGCCGCGGCGCTGGCCTATGCGCCGTTTGCACCGGCACAGACCACCACCTGGCGCGTCGTCGCCGGCGAAGACGGCCGTGTTGCCACTGCCGGCCTGCCCAGCGGCACCGGTCGCACCCTCACCGACGCCGTCCTCGGTGACGTCGGTGCCGACCTGGTTGGACTGCGCATATCGAGCCCCGACAGCCTCGCCGGCTACTGGGCGCGCCAACTCGGCACGTTCGTACGCTACGCGCAGCTCGGCGTTGCCGGCGTGGCCGGACCCGGCCGCAGCGGCCCCGAGACGACACATGTGTTCCAGACCATTTATTCCGGCGAAGGCGCCGCTTCGCCCGACGGCCGGCGCCTGTTCGCTGCGCGCGCCGGAGAGCCGGGCTCCGCGACGACGGCCAGCTACGGCCTGTGGCTCTGGGACGGAACGCGTAACGTCGAAATCGCGCGCTCGCAGACCGAAGGCGCGCTAGGGCCGGGCTTCGGCGCCGGCTGGCGCTTTGCCGATTCGTCGACGTTCGCCAGTGGCCGCGCGCTGATCAACGGCAGTGTCGTGCTGGACGCCGACGTGCTCAGTCCATCCAACGGCAGCGGCCATGCCATCGTGAAATACCAACCCGGCAT
>JAAFHE010000753.1:0-2144 GCA_013298265.1 Lysobacterales bacterium
CCTGCGCCAGCGCCTCCGTGCGTGCACGCGCGCGCCGTCGTGCCCAGGCCTCGAGCTGGCGTGCGGCGAGCAGCAGGAACACGAACATCACCGCCGCGTCGATCCAGATATGCGCGCCGCCGCGCAGGGTCTCGATCAGGCTTGCGAAGTAAGCCAGCAGGATGGCGCTGCCGGCGAGCAGGTCCATGCTGGCCACGCGGCAGCGCAGATCGCGCAGCAGGCCTGCGATGAAAGGCCAGCCTGCGTAAAACACCACCGGCGTGGACAGAAGCAGCGCCGTCCAGCGCAGAAAATCGCGCGTTGCCGGCGCCATCTGGCCGGCCGTGTCCAGATACAGCGCTTCGGCGAACATCATGGCCTGCATCGCGCCCAGGCCGGCTACGCCCAGGCGCAGCAATTCGCGCCGATGCTGGCGGCGTTCCGCGTGCTGCTGTGCGGACGAGCCGGCCAGGGTTGGTGCGAAACCCAGCGCAGCCATCTGTCGCAGCAGTACGGGCACGGCGATACGCTGCGGATTCCAGCGCAGGCGCACGCGCCCGGTGGCGGCATTCGCACTGACCTCGACGGACGCATCCAGGCGCACCAGGATGCGATCGATCAGCCAGGCGCAGGCGGCGCAGCGCAGCTCGCGCACGGCCACCGTGATCTCCAGTCCGCCAGCCACGGCCTGGGTATGCGAGGAAAGAATGTCCGGGTGCAACCATTCGGCATAGTCGCCGCCGGATTCGCTCGAGCGGGCAGGGCTGCTTTGTCGCAAGGTGTAATACTGCGCAAGGCCTGCGTCGCGAATCCATTGCGCCGCGGTGGCGCAGCCCGGGCAGCAGAATTCACGCGGGATGCTGTCGACCACCATGCGCGGTGGCTGCGCCGGCAGGGCTTCGCCACAGTGGAAGCAGGCGCCGCCCGCGGTGCTCATGGCTGCCACAGCGCCTGCAGCGGCGCGGCAGCGGCACCGGCGGTCAGGCGTCCGCCCAGGCGCCAGCGACCGTCGGCCGGCTGCAGGCGCAGGGTCCAGCTGCTGTCGGCCGAGGTCTCGAGCCGGCCACGCCATTGCCCGTCCTCGCGCCGCAGCACGATGTCGCGGTCGTGCCGCGCTTCGCTCGTGTGGATAAGGCGCAATTGCAGCGTTTCATCATTCACCGGCGCGCCGCCCGTCAGGTCCAGACGCAGGCCGCCGGCTGCATCGATGTGCAGCTCACCGACCAGGCCAGCGCGGGCCGCGGCCAGGTCGGGAGCGAGGTTTTCCTGCTGGATCTGCCCGGTGCGGCGCACCTCGGTGCTCAGCGCATCGGCTCCCCCGGAGCGCAGCGCGGCGACGACGATCAGTACGCCGGCCAGTACGCCGAGGGCCGGCAGCGCGACCACCAGCCACAGCATGGGTTCGCGCCAGACGGCGCGGGCAACAGGAGGATCGCTCATGGGGCGGGACCGAAAAAGGACGTGTCGATGCGTCGGAGCTGGGATGGCGTGGCCGGGCTCTGGATCACCAGCTCGACCGGGCGCCGGCCGTGCGCCCAGGCGGCGGGTGCGGCCAGGGTCACGGCGACTGTCTGCAGGCTTTCAGCGGCGAGCTCGACGCGCAGCGGGCCGCCACGCAGTTGCGGCCCATCCGTGCCGGCGACGTCGATCCGATAGCTTTGCGCCGTGCTGCTCTTGTTGATCAGCTTCAGCGTGTAGGCGTTCTCGACATGACCGTCGCTGGCGACGCGGTACAGCGCATTGCGGTCGCGCAGCACTTCCACGCTCAGGATGGCGCGGTGGCTCACACCCCAGGCCCAGCCCGCCATAAGGCCCATCAGCAACAGGCCGTAGATCACGATGCGTGGCCGCAGTACGCGTGCCGGTTTGCCGTCCAGCGCGTTCTGCGTGGTGTAGCGCACCAGGCCGCGCGGATAGCCCACGCGATCCATGATCTGGTCGCAGGCGTCGATGCAGGCGCCGCAGGCTATGCACTCGTATTGCAGGCCGTTGCGGATGTCGATGCCGACCGGGCATACCTGCACGCACCAGGTGCAGTCGATGCAGTCGCCCAGTTCGGCCGTGTCCGGCGGTGCGGCCACGGTTTCGCGCGCATAGTCGTCGAACGCACCGGTGCTGCGCCGCACGCCGCCAGGAGCGGAGGCCACCGGCGACAGGGCATGGGC
>JAAFHE010000753.1:2154-2742 GCA_013298265.1 Lysobacterales bacterium
TGGGCGATCCAGCGCTCAGCCGTGGCCAGGGGCAGCAGGCCGCGCACGCGCTCGGCCACGCTGCCCAGGCCGCGGCGGCGCGCGCCGCGCGCTTCGCCGCGGCGCAGGTCGTAGGCGATGATCAGGCTGTCGCGATCGAACATCGCGCCCTGGAAGCGCGCATAGGGGCACATGTATTTGCACACTTGCTCGCGCAGGATGCCGGCGTTGCCCCAGGTGGCGAAGCCGTAGAACAGCACCCAGAAGGTTTCCCAGCCGCTCCACTGCAAGCTCGGAAGGCGCGCGGCGAGATCGCGTATCGGTGTGAAGAAGCCGACGAAGGTGAACCCGGTCCAGGCGGCGAGCACGAACCAGGCGAGATGCTTGGAGCCCTTGCGCAGGAATTTCTCCGGCGTCCATGGCGCCGCATCCAGTTTCATGCGCCGCGCGCGGTCGCCTTCGAACCGGCGCTCCACCCACACGAATACTTCGGTCCAGACGGTCTGCGGACAGGCATAGCCGCACCACAGGCGGCCCGCAAGCGCCGTGAAGAAGAACAGGGAGATGCCGGCGAGAATCAGCAGCAGCGCGAGAAACACGAAATCCTGC
>JAAFHE010000754.1 GCA_013298265.1 Lysobacterales bacterium
CGCGTCGCCGGCTCGCTCGACGAGGCGAGGCGCATCGCTCAGGATCTCGTCGCGCCGCAGTCGGTGATCACGCCGGGCGGCGAATGGTTCGGCGCCGGCTATCTGCGCGTGCTGCGTCGCGGCGGTGCCCAGGCCGGCGTGCTGGCGCGCGAGCGCGAGATCCATGCGCTGCAGGGGCAGGTCGAGGCGCTGGACGAGCGCGCCCAGGATCTCGCCGAACAACTGGACGAATTGAAATCCGGCAAAGTGGAAAGCGAGCGCCTGCGCGACGACGCGCAGCGCGAGCTCTATATGGCGCACCGGCGCCTGGCCGAAATCGGCGGCCAGCTACAGAGCCACCGCGGCAAGGTCGAGTCGGCGCAGGCACGGCTGGAAAAGGTCGACGGCGAAATCGACCAGCTCGCGGCCAAGCTCGAGGACGATCAGGCCCAGGTCAAGGAAGCGCGCGGCCGCCTCGATACGGCGGTGATCCGCATGGGCGATCTCGAGCAGCGGCGCCAGGAGCTTGACGGTCAGCGCCGCCGCACCCTGGAACAGCGTGAAGAAGCGCGCATGAACGCGCGTGAGGCGCGCGACCAGGCGCACCAGCTGGCGCTGTCGCTGGAATCCAAGCGCAGTGCAATCCAGTCGCTGGAACAGGCGCTGGGCCGCATGCAGGCGCAGATCGCCCAGCTCGACGCGCGGCGCGAGGAAATCGCGCAGCAACTGCTCGCCGACGAAGATCCGCTGACCGAACTGGACAACGAACGGCAGACCTATCTGAACCAGCGGCTGCTGGTCGATCGCCAGCTCGTCGACGCGCGCCGCGCACTGGAAGACTGCGATGCCGAGTTCCGCCGTCTCGACCAGGAACGCCAGCGCATCGAACACGTGCTGACCCAGCGCCGCGAGGCGCTGTCGGAAAAGCGGCTATCCGAGCACAGCCTGAAGATGCGTGCGGACAATCTGGCCCAGGCCATCCTCGAAGCGGGGCTCGAGCTTGATGTCGTGCTCGAAAGCCTGCCGACCCATGCGGACATTGCCGACTGGGCACAGAGTCTCAACGAACTCGAAGGCAAGATCCGCCGCCTCGAGCCGGTCAACCTCGCCGCGATCCAGGAATACGAGGAACAGTCGCAGCGCAAGACCTATCTCGATGCGCAGCTGACCGACCTGACGACGGCGATGGAAACGCTCGAAGGCGCGATCAAGAAGATCGACCGCGAGACGCGACAGCGCTTCAAGGAAACCTTCGACAAGGTCAACAGCGGCTTGCAGGAGCTGTTCCCGCGCCTGTTCGGCGGCGGCCATGCCTACCTCGAGCTGACCGGCGACGACCTGCTCGACACCGGCGTGTCGATCATGGCGCGCCCGCCCGGCAAGCGCGTGACCTCGATCTCGCTGCTGTCCGGCGGCGAGAAGGCGCTGACGGCGGTGGCGCTGGTGTTCTCGATCTTCCGTCTGAATCCCGCGCCGTTCTGCCTGCTTGACGAAGTGGACGCGCCGCTGGACGAGGCCAACGTCGGCCGCTTCTCCAGCATGGTCAACGAAATGTCCGAGCACGTGCAGTTCCTGTTCGTCTCGCACAACAAGACGACGATGGAGGCGGCACACCAGCTCTGCGGCGTGACCATGCGCGAGCCGGGTGTGTCGCGTCTGGTGCAGGTGGATCTCGCCGAGGCTTCCAAGCTCGTCGGCGCGGCCTGAAACACAGGAGTGAAGGCATGGAACAGCAAGGCTTGAGCCCGAACGAACTGCGGCTGATCCTGATCGTGGTCGGTGCGATCGTGCTTGCGGCGATCTACTTCCTCGGCTCGCCGCGCAAGCCGGGGCAGGGCCGCCGTGTCGCCGGCAACAAGTCGGCGGGCGATCGGCGCGAACCGACGCTCGGCGGCGACGGCTCTGAAGATCACCTGCCGTCGATGCGAGCGACCGACGGCGACGCGGATTCTTTCGACGACGACGGTCCGCGGGGGCGCCTGTCGGGATCCGACGATCTGTTCCAGATGCCGGTGCGCTCCGCGGTCGGCCAGCGCCCGGAACAGCCGGTCGAGCGCATCGTGACCCTGTTCATCGCCGCGCGAGCCGGCAGCACGATCCACGGCAGCGATCTGATCGTCGCGGCGGAAAAATGCGGTCTCGAATTCGGTGACCTCGGCATCTTCCATCGCCTCGTGGATGGTCGGCGCGAACTCGGTCCGATCTTCAGCGCGGCCAACATGGTCAAGCCCGGCCACTTCGACATGAGCCGCATCGACCAGCTAAGCACACCAGGGCTGAGCTTTTTCATGGCCTTGCCCGGTCCGCTGACTGCGCTTGATGCGTGGGACACGATGCTGCCGACGGCGCAGCGCCTGGCTGAACTGCTTGACGCGGTCGTGCTCGACGAAGAGCGCAACGCGCTTGGGCGGCAGCGGATCTCGCACATCCGCGACGATCTGCGCGGATGGGACCGGCGGCAGGATGGGAACAAGATCCGGGCGGACTGGTAAGGCGACGCGCCAGCGGGCGGAATCGGGCCTGAATCGAATGTATCGGCAGGGTGTGATGCCCGGATCACGTCATGCGGGGGATTCTCCGCGCACTCAGATGCCGCGCAGCAATTCCATTCAAGACGAGGAGACCGCAGTTGCCCAGACTGCCGCCTTTCGTCGCCGAGGGCCGCATGAATACCATCAGTTGGAGCGATTTCGAGAACGTGCTGCTCGTGGCCGGAACCGTGCTGCGCGCCGAGGTCAACGAACAGGCGAGGAAGCCCGCG
>JAAFHE010000755.1 GCA_013298265.1 Lysobacterales bacterium
TGGCCGCCGACCTGCAGCGCGATGTTCTTGAGGTCATAGCGGAACTTGAAGCGGTAGGTCAGATCTTCGCGGGCATCGCCGTTGTTGTCGATGTGGATTTCATAGATGCCGTCGGGATCCATCGTGAAGTAGTTTGGACCGCCGTAGGCATCCTGCAGCGGGATGTAGTTCGCGATGATGGTAACGAAGTCGCTGCGGCCGGGCTCGTAGCTGCGGAAAACGTACAGATCGGTCCCGTCCATTTTTGGATATTGCGTGATCGTTGGTGCTTCGCGATGGCTCGATGCGTGCGCGGCCGGCGCGACGGCGCCCAGGCCCGTGATCGCTGCGACAGCGAGCGCGAGGGTGGTGGAGCGAAAAGCTGTGTAGTGCTTCATGTCACACTCCTTGGTGAAGCGGGGTACTGAAATTTGCGAGGAAATGCCGCTGCCGGTGCTCGCCGGCAGGGCCGCTACGGCGGCAGGAACATGTACGGCGGATGAGCGCGCGCGGATGCAGAAGAAATTTGCCGTTTTACTTTTTACGTATAGCTCACGACAAAATTAGTTTTGCACTCAGAACGTGCCGCGCAACGTCACGCGGAATTGGCGCGGTTCGATCGGATGGAAATGGATATCGGCTACGGGTTCGGCTTCACCGGGGAGCTGCGATTCGTAGAAATACGTGATGTCATTGCTACGGCTGTCGAACAGGTTGAGGCCTTCGAGTGACAGCGAGAACGCGTCGGACAGTCGATAGCCGGCCTGGGCGTTGACGATCGTGGTCGAGCGCGAGCGCACGCTGCCGTCCTCGATCAGCGGTGCGGGCCCGAGGAAGCGGCCGCGCACGCCGCCGGACCAGCGGCCCGCATCGCTCCACTGCACACCGAGCGACGCTGCGCGCTCGACCGCGTTTGGTACGTACGTGCCCGCGGGATTCGCGGTGCTGAAGCGTGCGTACGAACGCGAGTAGTCCGCGTCGACGATCCAGTTGTCCGCAGGCTGGTAATAGGCCGATAGCTCGACGCCATGGCGTGTTGCCGGAAAGCTCGGTTCGGTCGTGCCGCCGTCGCCGGCGAAGACCAGCTCCGAGCCGATGTCGAGGCGCCAGGCGGTCATCGACAGTGCGAGCCGCGGTGTCGGTGTGCTGCGCAGGCCGAGTTCATAGCCCGTCGTCGGCACCAGCAGCCGTTGCGATTCGGCTGCCTGGGTCGGATCGTTCGGATCGACGCGCAGCGTGCTGCCGCGCGCATCGTTGGAGTGAAAGCCGCGGCCGCCGTTGACGAATAGCTCGGTCGTGCGCCAGGGCCCGAATACCAGGCTGAGCTTCGGACTCGCGCGACGGTCGGATGCGTTGCCGGAATTCACCGCGATGCTGCTGTCGACGTCGGCGCGATACGCGTCGTAGCGCAGGCCAGCTACGCTGCGGAACCAGGTATTCCAGCGCGTCGACCAGCTCACGAACAGACCCACCGAGCTTTCGTCGACGCTGTCCTCGCGCACGGTGGAGAACCGTTGCCTCGCCTGGGTGTGATAGAGGCCGACGGTGCCGATGTTGTCGTAGCGTGCATCGACGCCGACGGCGAGCTCCTGTTCTACATCACCGTTTTTCCACTGCTGTACATATTTTGCCGTGCCGCCGTAATAATTGCGTACGTCGCGCTGTTCGAACTCGTCACCGCGGACCGGATCGTCGAGGAAATAGGTGAAGTTGGAAAACAGGCGCAAGTCGTAGCGCACGGCGTATGCGTTCACCAGCAGCCGCCCGCGGCGAGCGGCGCGTGATAGCGCAGCGAAGCGGTATAGCGCGAGGTATCGCCGCCGAGATCCGGGTCGATCTGGTCGAACGTATCGACCAGCCCCTGTGTCACGGCGCGCTGCGGGATCTGGTCGGAGGCATCCCAGCGGCTGTCGTAGGCCGCGACGTTGAACTGCAGGCCGCGCTCGTCGTCGCCGCGGCGATGCCGCAGCAGTAGCGACGCCTTGTGTTCGTCCTGCGGTTTTTTCCAGGGCCCGTCGTAGACACCCAGATCGACCGCGCCGAGCCAGTTTCCGCCGGCACCGTCGCCGGATGCGGCGAGCAGGCCGCGGCCGTAGCCATGCTCGCCGCCGCTGAGCAGGTAGAAATCGTTGTCGAGTTGGTCTTTGTAGCGGATACGCACGGCACCGGCGGAGGAGAAATCGCCGTCTTCGGCGTAGTACGGGCCTTTGCGGTATTCGATCGTGTCGATCAGTTCGGGAATCAGTCCGTTGAGATCGTTGTAGCCCTGGCCATGGCCGTGCGTGCGCAGGTTGTTCGGCACGCCGTCCACCGACGCCGACAGGTCGGTCCCGTGGTCGAGGTTGAAGCCGCGCAGGAAATACTGATTCGCCTTGCCGTCGCCGCTGTGTTGCGTCGCGATGAGGCCGGGCACGACTTCGAGCACTTCGGCCGGGCGCGACAGCGGGCGATTCTCGATCTGCTCGCTGGTGACGAGTCCGGCCGACGCGGCGTCGGCCTGGGCGAGCGTGTCGGGATCCGCTGTTTCGGCGACGTAGATGGGTGGAAGCTGTATCGCCGGCAGGCCGCCGGCGAAAACGCTCGCGACAGGAGCGAGCAGCAGCGCCACGCCGGTGAGGTACTGATCGATCCTTCGACGCATAGGTCACTCCCTTGCCTGTGATCGGGAGGCTATACGCAGAGATCCGGCGGCCAGATGCAGCGGTGTGGAAAATCCGCGCGCGGCAGCGGCGTCGATTGCGGGAGCCACCGTC
>JAAFHE010000756.1 GCA_013298265.1 Lysobacterales bacterium
GCGCCATGACACCGCCACAGGCATGCGGCAGGCGGCATTGTCGCCAGGAGTTCGTACCGTGATACGAGAAACGCTGCCCCGGCTTGCTGGTGTCTGGTTGTTCCTGATCCTCTGGGCGGCATCCTGCGGTGCATCCGCCGACGTAAAGCCAGGGCATGCACGCTATCGCACCTATGGTCCGTCCGACGGCATTCCCAACATTTACATTCTGTCGCTGTTGCAAGACCGCCAGGGCTTTTTGTGGGTAGGAACGGAAAACGGCGTCTATCGATTTGATGGAGCGCGATTTCAGGCGTATGGCCTGCGCGACGGACTTCAGTCAACCTCGATATCGCGCATGCTCGAAGATGACGATGGAACGCTCTGGGTCGGTACCAGTGTCGGTCTGCACCGCTGGACCGGTCAGCGGTTCGTCGCCAACACAGCCGAACAGGGCCTGGCCAACGAGAAAATCTGGGCGCTTGCCTCCGGCCCGCAGGGTCTGTGGGGGATCACGCATGAGCCCGGGACCGGCCCGCAGTCCCGCAATGATGCGGGCGTCTTTTCGCCCGTGGAAGGCTGGGCAGCCGGTACCGCAACAGCGTTGACCAATGAACCGGGCTCCGATCGGATGTGGCTGGGCGTCTGGGATGGCGTGCGTGCACACGTGGCCAGTTGGGAGAAAGATCACTGGGAACAGTTTGAACTCCCGCCCGGTGAATCCACCGAACCGGTCCAGAAGCTGCTGTTTGATGGCGATGGCACGCTGTGGGCGCGACGTCCGAACGGTCTGGTGATGAAGCCGCCGGGCGCACCTTTTCAACCGGTCGACACGCCCTTGCCCCTGCGTTCGAGTACCGGATTCCTGCTGCCCGGAGGGGAAGGCGACATCTATGTCCCGACCACGGCCGGCCTGCTGCACCATGACAGCGGCCGCTGGTCCGTCATCGAAGGTCCTGCACATCTTTCCGCGCCCTGGTCGCGCACGGTTCTGCAGGACCGGGAGGGGGCCTTGTGGTGGGGTTCGGCAGGCCTGCACAGGCGGCTCGGGCGTGGTGTCTGGACGGCGTACACGACGCGTGAGGGCGTTCCCGGCGATGTCGTATGGTCGATCGTGCGCGATCGTGAGCAGCGCCTCTGGATCGCGACCAACAACGGGCTCGCGCGCCTGACGTCCGAGGGATTTCGTCCCGTTTCCGGCACGCACGCCAAGGACATCCGCACCTTCGCTCAACTGCCCGACGGGCGCCTTGTCGCCGGCGGCAGCCTCGGTGCGGAACTGCTCCTCGTCGATCCGGGATCGGGCGCGGTAACACGCGTGCCCTTCGCCGGCGTTGACACGACAGTCCGTGTCATGCGTCTGCATGTGGATCGACAGGGTACGTTGTGGGCGGCGACTTCCGACGGGCTGCATCGCGCCGACGCAGGCGCGGCGCTACCGGTCTTCGTGCGGGCGAGCGAGTCCCACGGTGCTACGGAAGGACTGGTAAGTGATCTTCGCGAGGATGCCCAGGGGCGCCTGTGGGTTGCCGGACAGCGCGGCCTGTCTGTGCGTGATGCGGGCCGCTGGCATGTGTTCGACACGGCGCAGGGGCTGCGTCGCGCATTCGTGACGCATGTCTTGCCGATCGAGTCAGGCGAAATACTTGTCACCTACTACGATCCGCTGGGCGTGAGCTACGCCGAGTATGCCAACGGAGAGCTTCGTGTTACCCGGCACAAGGATGGTGACAGTGGCGGAATCGATGCCGTGTACATGCTGGGCGAAGATGCGCGCAAGCGCCTCTGGATTGGCGGAGTACAAGGTCTGCAGATGCTCTCCGGGGAAACGGAGCGCTCGTTTGGTCTGGATGACGGGCTCGTTGGCGAGGATATTGCCAACGCCGCGTTTTTCGCCGACCCCAACGGAGAAGTCTGGGTCGGTACGAGTACCGGCCTTGCACACTTTGACGCTGCTGCGTATGACCGCCTTGCGTCACTGCCGCCCCCGCCTGTGGCATTTCTGGATGTCCAGCTGGGTAACCGCAACGTCATGCCAGCGTCTGGCCCGCTGTCCGTGCCGTATCGCGACAATGCAATAGAAGCGCGCCTGGCGGGGCTGAGTTTCAGTGCCGGGCGAGCGCTGCAGTTTCGCACCCAGCTGGTGGGAAAAGACACCGGACCGTACATCGCACGCAGTCCGGCGTTGCGATACACCGAGCTGGCGCCAGGCAGCTATGTGCTGGAAGCGGCTGCGCGTGTCGCACCCGATGAACCCTGGGGGCCGGTGTCACGGTTTGCATTCACCATCGAGCCGGCCTGGTGGCAGACGCTGACGTTCAAGGTGGTGATTGCAGTGCTGGCCTGCGTTCTCCTGCGCCAGATACTGCGCTGGCGGACGGCGCTTCTGTTCCGACGCAACCGTGAGCTTGAGAGCCAGGTCCACGATCGCACAGCCGCACTCCAGGACGCGGTTGCACAGTTGAGTGCCGAGGTCAGTCAGCGGTCCGCGGCGGAAGATGCGCTGGCTCTCGCCAATAGCGAGGAGCGCCGGCGCACGCAGCGTTTCAGCCTGATTGCCAACATCGCCTCAGTACTGTCGTCGAACCTCGATATTGATCCGCTACTCCGATATGCAACGCAGTCGCTACAGAAGGTCATCGGTTGCGAGTTCGTCGAAATCCCGCTGGTTGACCGGCCCGGCTGGAAACGGGAGCGCCATCCGGACGCCGTACACCGCGTGCACGCGCACTCG
>JAAFHE010000757.1:0-958 GCA_013298265.1 Lysobacterales bacterium
CGATCTGACCGCGATCGGCGCGATCAACGAGCTGGACGCCGGCTACGCCGCCGACGCATACGGCCGCACGCGGGGCCTCGCAGCGATATCGCTGCAATATGGCGTGAGCACGTTCAGTGCGCTCAACGCGATCGCCGGCGCGTACGTGGAGCGCAGCCCTGTGGTGGTGATCAGCGCCACGCCGGGCGCCGACGCGCGGCAGATCGGTTCCATGTATGGCGTGCTGTACCACCATTCCACCGGCAACTTGAACGCCGACGAAGACGTGTACCGGCATGTGACGGTGGCAGCGGAAACCCTGTCCACGTCGGTGGGGGCGGCCGAGAAGATCGACGCCCTGCTGGTGGCTGCGCTGACCCATCGCCGGCCGGTCTATATCGCCTGCTACAAGGAAGTCTGGGGAGATCCATGTCCAAGACCCGCGGCGGCGCGGCTGCGCGCGCACGTCGCGCACAGCGAGCCGCTCGCGCTGGAAAACGCGGTGCAGCAGGCCTGGGCGCAGATCACGGCGGCGAAGAAACCGCTGATCTTCGCTGGCGTGGAGGTGCTGCGTTTCGGCCTGTCCGACCTGCTGCAGCAGCTCATCGACGCCAGTGGCATGCTCTACACCACGACGAGTCTCGGCAAGACCGTTCTGGACGAGCGGGGCGACAAGTTCATCGGCACCTACTCGGATGCTGCCTCGATCGGCAGTGTCCGCACCTGCGTGGAGGAAGCCGATTGTTTCCTCACCTTCGGCACCATCATCACTGACGACTATCTGTGGTTCGTCGAGAACAAGTACGCCGACATGGTGCTTGCCACCAGCGAGGAGATCCGTGTCGGCTATTTCAAGTACGCCGGCGTCACGATGAAGGATTTCATGCACGCGCTGCTGCAGCGCTTCAGACAAGCCGGCTGCACGTATCCGCTGACCTGCGTCGCGCCGCCGCAGCCGCACTATCCCGCTCCCTGGGCC
>JAAFHE010000757.1:968-2707 GCA_013298265.1 Lysobacterales bacterium
CTACGGCGTCAGCTCGGCCATGTACGTGGCGACCAACGCCTACGGCCTGTCGCAGAACAGCTACATCGCGTCGGCCGCGTGGCAATGTATCGGGTTCGAGACCGGCGCGGCCAGCGGCGCGCAGCTAGGCAGCGGAAAGCGTGCCTGGGCGATCGCCGGCGACGGCGGCTTCATGATGGTCTGCCAGTCGCTCTCCACGCTGGCGCGCAACAAGCTCAACGCGGTGATCTTCGTCATGAGCAATGCCGTCTACGCGATCGAACAGGTCTATGTGGACATCACCTCGTTCGAGCCTGGTCCGCAGCATCAGTTCGACACCTTCGACCTGCTGCCGCAGTGGGACTATCTCGCGCTGGCCAAGGCGTACGGTGCGCGCGGATTCCGCGTGGCCACGCTCGACGAACTGGATCGCACGCTGCAGGTGCTGCAGTCGCTGCACGACCAGCCGGCGCTGGTCGAAGTGGTGATTCCGCAAAAAGACCTGCCGCGCCAGATGTACCGCCTCGGCGTCGAATAGCCCGCGCCCGGCGTTTCCACGTCGACGATCGATTCCGCCGTGTCCATGGATTTCCAAGGAGCATCAACGTGACCGCCAAGACCTATTCCATCTTCGGCGCCGGCGCCGCCGGCCTGTATACCGCCTGGCGCCTGCTCAACGGCGAGGCCAAGGATGCCGCGAGCCGGCGCAAGCTGCTGGCCAAAGGCGATACGCTGGAGCTGTTCGACTGGGGCCAGTACGATTTTTCCAAGCGCCATCCGGGCACGCGCGCGGCTGGCGCACGCGTGTGCACCTGGCACTACGAGAACGATCCGAAGAACTCCTACCTCGAACTCGGCGGCATGCGCTATTCCGACTGGGACGGCACGGCGCAGGGGCAGGGGCACCGGCTCGTTACCACGGTGATCGCAAAGCTCGGCCTCGACAAGGATTCGGTGCCGTTCAATGAATCCACCAATCCGCTGTTCTTCCTGCGCGCAAAGAACCTGTTCCTCAATGACATCAGCTCGTCCAACCCCGCGCCTTACAACGTCGATCACTACGGCGCCTGCGCCCAGCCTGACAATGGCTTTTCGATCGTCGAGAACCTTGCCGTCACCAGCGATTCGGGTCCGCAGACGCGGCGCCAGTGGTGCGATTTCTTCCGCAACGGACGCATCAATGTGGAAATGTCCGATACGTCGGTGTTCCGGAAGGGCGACCTGCTCAAGGATATCGGCTACTGGAACCTGATGTTCGACCAGCTGGGCGGGGAGGGCTTCAACTACACCGCCGACGGCAATGGCTACACCTCCAACGTGATCAACTGGAACACGGCGGTGGCCATGAACGCGAACAACGAGTTCACGCCGGGCAACGAATACAAGACGCTGACGCACGGTTATTCGAGCATGTTCAACGCGCTGTTCGACGCAGTGGAGAAGCTCGCGAAGGCCAAGGGCGTGCGCCTGGACTACCAGCCGAATACGCGCCTGCATTCCGTCTTGCAGATTGATGGCGCGGTGCACTACACCCTGGCCACGCGTGCCTGTCCCAACAAGGCCAGCGACAGGCGTGTGACCGACGCGGCCTGGATGGCCATGCCGCCGGCCGCGCTGGATCTGGTGGCCCAGGCCACGCGTTACATCGAGCACGAAGGCATCGATGTGCTCAATCATGAAAAAGTGCAATTGTTTCTGCAGTCGGCCGTGCTGCAGCCGTCCTACAAGGTCGGCATGTTCTTTGATGAGCCCTGGTGGCC
>JAAFHE010000758.1 GCA_013298265.1 Lysobacterales bacterium
GAGCCACGCGAACGAGCCGCGCACCGGCGCCGCGCTGGCCGGTGCGGCTGCCGCGATCCGCTCGCCCAGATGGCGTGCGGTCGGGTCGGAATTGAAAAAAGCGCGTTTGTCGCGTTCGTAGCGTTGTAGATCGAGTGCCGCGAGCGCGCGGTCGACGGTCGGCGGCAGCGCGCTGCCGGCGCTGTCGTCGGCACCCTGCAGGCTGCGCTCGCGCCAGAGCCAGCCGATTTCGCGGCGCAGGCGCAGCGTGGCCTGGGCCAGCCAGTAGCCGCCTAGCGCGTCGTGGCCCTGCAGGCCGGGCGTGAACGCCGCAGGCTCGAGTGCGAGCGGGCGCAGGGTCGCACTCATGGCACGGTCACCGCGGGACTGTTGCGGGCTTGCTGGCCGTTCACATAGAGCACAACGCGATAGCTGCCGGCCGGAGCGGTGGTCTTGGCGCCGGCGATGGTCAGGGTCTGCTGGTCGGCCGCATGCGTGAAGGTATCGAACAGCCAGGCCGTGCTGCCGTCGCTGGTCCGCTGCAGCAGCACAAGTACATCGTCGGTGCTTTTGCCGAGCAGTTGCCCGACCAGCACGAGATCGTTCACGGCCCAGTTCAGCAGGCCCAGCCGCGGCAATAGCTGCACCGCCAGCAGGTTGCTCAAGCGCACGCGTCCGCCGTTCAGACGCCGCCGCGCGATCAACGGCAACTCGCCGGCCGACAGCGTGGTGCCCGAGGCAATCGGCGTGCCCGGACTGCCTTCAGCCACGAGCCGCAGCCGTGCCGGATGGCGTTCGACGATCTGCAGCGGCACGTCGCCGAGCAGCACCTCGAGGGTGCTGCCCTGCAGATCGTCGCCGGCCAGCAGCAGCGCTGCCCCGGCCTCGAACGCGGTGGGCTCCGCGGAAACCAGCCGTGTGCCCAGCGACGGAATCGCCGTGAGCTGCACGCCGTCGCGGCCGATGACGCTCGACGGCGAGGTCGTGTAGTCGACGCCGACCAGCAGTGAACTCGTCGGCAGCGTGCCCGGCACGATCATGATCGGGCGCATCTGGAACGCGACCGATAGCCGATAGCGCTCTTCCGCACCCTGCATGATCTTCGAGAGCAGATCGACGGTGGACTCGTCGAAGGTCAGTTTCAGCGGCTCGGGATTGTGTTCCAGCGCCTTGCGGACGCTGGCGTCGACGAGCGGATCCAGACGCAGATAGTTCAGTTCATGCAGCGCCGCCATGCCGCGGCCGAGCAGTTCGTGTGCGCTGGCGGTGTCGCTGTTCTCGTCGTCGTCGAAGGCGGTCAGCAGATACTTCAGCACGAGCCACAGCGGCGGTGGACGGCCCTCCTGCAGCGGCTGGTTGCGCAGGCTCGCGTCGAACGCCGTCTCGTAGAGGAACAGGTTGAGCTTGGCGGTGCTGTTGCTGGCCGTGGCTTCTTCGGGCTTGCCGATCGCGACATCGAAGCCGCGCCGGATCAGGTGATCCTGCAGCAGCAGCGTGACGGCGCCGATGGCCCGGCCGGAGTCTGCAAGGGCCATGGTCAGATCCTGCGCAACAGGCGTCGTGCGACGGCGTCGCGCGATGCGGGACGGTTCGGCGCGCGCTGCGCGGCAGCGGCGGGTGCTGGCGGTGCAAGCCGGGTCTGCGCGGGCGGCGCGTCGACGCGGACATGGATGGCGCCGATCGACACCTCAACCAGCCCGCCGCCCGCATCGTCCTGGTCGCCCACGCGACGCGACGCTTGCGACGGCAGCGCGGGCTCGCGCAGCCAGGCTTCGATCGCATGGCTGCGCACCGGTGCCGTGTCGGTGCGCTCGAGCAGGGCGGGCGGCGAATGCGGTGCGGAAGGGCCGTCGGCCAGCGATGGTCCGGTCGGCCAAGGCGGTAGTGCACTGTCGACAGGCGGCGTGCGCTGCAGGGCGGTATTGCCGGGATCGACGCTGTGCGGATCGGCGGCGATCCACTGCAAGGCGGCGCGGATGCGCGATGGTCCCGCGCTCACGCGGTCAGGCGCTGAGGTGTCTGTCTCCGGCCTGAGGATAGGCGGCGAACCCGGGTCCGGAAAAAACGGAAGGCCTGAACGGTCGGCGCGGCCGTCGCGATGCACGCCGTCCGGCGCCGGGGGTTGCGCGGCGGACGGCACCGATGCCTGCGCCGGCGCGCTCATCGGCGAAGGTGATGCGGCGGCCGCCGCATGCACGCGCTGAATCGATGTCTGCGGTGACGTCTGTGGTTGCGCCGCCGAGGTTGCCGGTGCGGCGGTCGCGGAAGGAATTCCGGTCCGCCCGTCCACTGCTGCGGGTGCTGGTGCGGACGCTAATGCTGGTATCGGTGTCGGTGCTGCCGGGGCGCCCGGTGACGGCTGATCCGCCGTCGCCATGACGCGGGTTTCGGCGGCCGCTTCTTCAAGAGCCGGCGGTGGTGTCTCGCGCGCGCCGCGCGGATAGTTCGTACCGGCGGCGAGAAGGCCGCTAGCTCGCATCAGTGCGCCGAAATAGTCGCTCATGCGCGCTCCTCGATGAGGGCGCGGTAGTGCGCGCGCCGCGCCGCCGGCAGTGCCAGCACCTCGGCTTCGCGCCAGCCGTAGTGCGAGGCCAGTACATGGATTTCATGCAGCAGTTCGCGCTGGACGCGGCCTAGACGCCGCAGGGCCAGGCCTTCGAGATCGACGGCCACTTCGGCCGGTGTCTCACAGACCGGGCAGGCACAGGCCACCGCGAAATCGACCAG
>JAAFHE010000760.1 GCA_013298265.1 Lysobacterales bacterium
CACTCTTCCTCCGGCCCGTTGGGCGTTCAGAGCGATCAGAACCTGCGGTTCTGAGCGATCACTCTTCCTCCGGCCCGTTGGGCGTTCAGAGCGATCAGAACCTGCGGTTCTGAGCGATCACTCTTCACCCCCTCGACTCAAGGGGGCTCCGGAATCAAATGCAAGTATCGACTTGATCAGAGGCTCCCTAAGCCGCGACCTTGGTCGACACACGGGCGCCCCGGATACTGCAACCCACAGCCATGCGCTAACCTCGGCGGCCTGACCAGCCTGGGCGAAAGCGCGTGCCGGTCTCCAGGGGGCGTGCACTGACGCACGCACGAACGGCAAGGTCGCGCACGGCACCGGATGGCCGCGCGTAGCCGGAAGGCAGAACCTGCACTGATGAAATCCCGGCTCGACTTCCTGCGCGGCACCACCCAGCTCGCGGGCGAAGGCTTCCTTGGCGCGCTCGACGTCGTGGAAGGCATGCACCAGGCCGTGCTCGACCCGTTCGCGCGCCTGCTGCCCTTCGGCCCGCTGATCGCCCGCACTACCGATTTCGTCTATGCGCGGCTGCGTGACGTCGGCCATGTCGCGAGCACCGCGGCGATCGGATCGCTAGGCCTGTACGAACGCTACCTGCTGCCACGCAGCAGCGACGAGGCCCAGCATGGCGCGTCCAACGCCTGGATCAGCGCGCTGAACGGCGCGATTGGCGATCATCTGGAAACCACGCGAAATCCGCTCGCGCTGCGCCTGGAGTTCTGCCGCAACGGCCACGCACTGGCGCTCGACGCCGCTACGCTCGCACGCGAATTGCCCTGCGCCAACGGCACGCTGTACCTGTTCGTGCACGGCCTCGGCCTCAACGACAGCCAATGGCAGGACCGCGACGGCGACGATTTCGGCACGCGCCTGGAGCGCGACCTCGGCGGCAGCGCCGTGCGCGTGCGCTACAACAGCGGGCGGCGCATCTCCGCCAACGGCCGCGAGCTTGCAAACCGCCTGCAGCAGCTCGTCGACACACACCCGGGCCGCATCGACCGCATCGTGCTGGTCGGCCACAGCATGGGCGGCCTGGTCTGCCGCAGCGCCTGCAGCCATGCGGCCCGCGCGGGACTGGCCTGGAGCGACAAGCTCCACACCGCGGTCTGCCTGGGTTCGCCCCACCTCGGCGCGCCGCTCGAACGTATCGGCGGCCGCCTCAGTGCCGCGCTGGAATCGCTGCCTTATACGCGCTCGCTGGCCAAACTGACCGAGCGCCGCAGCGCCGGCGTCAAGGATCTGCGTCATGGCTGGTGCAGCGACCGCGACCGTGGCGAACGCATGGAACAGCCCCGGCTCGAACCGCTGCCCGACATCGCGGGTGCGCGCTGGTACCTCGCGGCGGCAACCCTGGCCGGCAGCAGCGACGGCACACGCGCCCGTTGGATAGGTGACGGCCTGGTCCCCGTGCCCAGCGCACTGGGCCAGCACGCGGATCCGGGCCAGTCGCTGCAGTTGCCCGCCGAACAGCGCCACGTGTTCCGCGGCCTGGGACATATGGATCTATTAATTAATCCACTCGTATACGAACGATTGAGAAGCTGGCTCGACCCCAGCTAGCCGCTCACGCGCGACGGATGTCGTGCTTCTCGCGAACTTCGTCGATACGCGACTGCACGTTCGGCGGCACGTGGCCTTTCTCGGCCTGGGCGAAAATTTGCCCGAGCACGCGCCGTTCGTCCTCGTCGATGAGCTGATCGCGCAGCGCAAGGCCGAGCAGGAAGTTGATTTCGCCGATATCGAGCTGGCCGTCGTCGGCGAACACGGGTATCGACTGGAACGCGATCTCGATATGGCTCTTGGCTTGGGGCATCACGCAACTCCTTGCGGCTAGGCATGAAATGCAATACGCCGGCGCTGCATACGGCGCGTCCGGGCCGGCACGATAGCCTGCCCTGCTTGCGTATGGCCAGTAGCTCCAGGTGTCGCCAATGGTTCGCCGATCCGCCTGTCCGCGGCGCGACGACGGTCCGTGCCGTTAGCGCTAACGCTCGCACGGTTGCCCGGTGCCGTCCACGCAGCGCGCTCGCGCCGACATCGGCAGCGCCGAGGAATAGTTCGCGAGCACGCCCTGCTGCGCGCCGGTGTTGACGTAGTTGGTCAGGCGCGTCGCGATCACAGGCAAGCCGGTAATCCGCAGGCCTTCGCGCGAGGGTCGCAGTGCGACGGGACCATTGCCGAAAAGGGCCTGGCCGAGTTTCAGCGTGACGTTGCCCGCTGCGTTCAGCGGTTCGCCGGGCCCGCCGCCGCAGGTCTGGCTCATCGGACCGTGGAATCGGGTTCCGAGCAACGGATCGGGTGGGCCGCCACCGGGCACGGTCACCGCCAGCGCGGTGGCCGGGTGGCGCGCGCTGGCTTCGCAGCCGCCGAACTGCGGCGCACCGGAATCGACGAGCACGGCCGCTTCGCGATCGACGATGAGCACGGCCTGGCGCTCGATCACGGAGAACGGCGCGAGTGCGTTGTACATGGCGCGGAACGGCGGCAGCGGCACGGTAGTCCCCGGCGGCAGCAGCACGGGATTGGTATAAAAACGCTTGGTCGGAAACATCTGCACAATGGACGTAGTGGCGCCGATGCCGTCGCGCGTGTCGAAATCGGCGCTGAGTTCGTCCGCGGCGAGCACCGCGCTGACCGCGTCGACGGCGCGCTCCAGCGGATAAGTCAGGGTCAGGCTG
>JAAFHE010000076.1 GCA_013298265.1 Lysobacterales bacterium
CGCGGAATCGGGGATCTTCCCCCCAAAAAGGAATCGCAGGCGTACCGAGCGAAAACCATCGCCTCATACGCCGAGACCGCCTTGCGGCGGTCTCGAAAAAACGGATGAGAAGTCGCGCAGTCGCGGCGTCGGCAGGCCGCGTGCGATGGAACGGACGGGAAGACTATGGCGTGCAGCCACCTTCCTTGATCATCTCCAGCTCGCCGCTGCGGCCAGCGAAGGCGCCGATGCGCTCGTCGTCGCCAAACCGATAGGTCAGCGTTGCGCGGTCGCAGCCCAGCATTTGTAGCGTGGCCTGCCCGGCGATGTAGCGGTTGCGCGTCGAACGGCGATCGAAGGCGCCGCCCACACTCTGCACGATGGCAAGTTCGATGCGGCCGTTGACGGCCTGTGCGAGATCGCCCTGCAGGGTAAACCAGTGTTGCCTGCCGCTGTCGTTGGCGGCACCGGCGACGTCGTAGGCGAACCACGCCGCGAAGAACAGGCCGTCAGGCTGTACCGTGAGCTGCATGCCCTGGCCGCCCGTCGCGGGCTCATACCAGGAGCCGCTCTGGCGTGCGTCGAAACCCTTGCTCGCAGGCCGCGCAGCGGGCGCCGGCTGCACGCTGCCGTCGGCGAGGATGCAGGGCCGTGTCGCCGGAGACAGGCGCGAGAGCGTAATCGTGCCGGCGGCACCCTCGTTGTAGCGCGGATCAAAGGCGTAGCTCAATCGCCCATTCGCGCAGTCGCTGAAGCGCAGCATGCCGCTGCCGACGAGCGTGGTCCGGCGCGGTTCGGACGAATCGAACGCGCCACCCGTGACGAGATAGATATCGATGGCGGCGGCGAGCGCGCCGTCCGGCACGTTCGCCGCCTGCGCGACATACCAGCGCTGCTGCGAGGTTTCGTTGCCGCCGTCGCGCGAGTAGGTGAACCAGGGCATGAAGATCAGGCGCGCCTGCGGCAGCCAGTCCAGCACCAGCCCTTCGCCTTCGCCGTAATACGAACCCCAGGCGCCGCTGATGCCGGACTGGTCGACACGGATATCCGGCCCAGGCATGTAGCTGCGCGCGGCGGCGCGGTCGAGCGAGGCGAAACGCGCGACGCCGCCCTGCGCGACAGCGCCGCCAAGGCTGCAGTCCAGCGCCGGGCAGGCGATGGTCGCAGCCGATAGCTGGACGCTGTTGTCCAGGCTGTAGCTCTGTACGTCCCAGCGTCCCTGGACTGCGCCGAGCGCGACGATGCGCTGCGTCGACGCATCGAAATCGAGCCGGTCGCCGTCGACGGTCTTGCGCCAGCGCCGATCGCCGCTGTCGCGACGCAGTACTTCGATCGCGACGCGCGCAATGGCGGGCGGTGTGCCGAAGCGGCGCTCGATCACGAGCGAGTCGTCGGTCAGGAACAGGAACGGCGTGGTGTTGGCGATGCTTTGCAGCGCGCGCTTCCACTTCACGGCGCCGTCGCCGTCGAGCATCCAGACGAACATATCCGACGAGGACTGGGTTTCCTTACCGACGATGTAGACGTTGTCGCTGTCGTCGATGCGCAGCCGCTGGGGCTGTATGCCGAGTACCGCAAGATCCAATGCGTAGACGACGCGGCCGGAATTGCTGCGCTGGATCAGCTTGCCTGCGTCGCTGGTCGAAGGCGTCGTGGCGAGTCGCTCGACGACGACCGAATCGCCGGTGTTGTTGAAATCGCCCAACGGCGTGCGTTCTTCGGTCGGGTAGTGGCGCAGCGAGGTGCCTTCGGGGTTGACTAGCTGGACGCCGTGATAGAGGTAGGACAGCACCATCACGTTGTCCTCGCGCAGGCGGAACATGCTGGGGGGCAGCGGGTTGCGTGCGCGGAAATTCAGCGGCTCTTCGATCGTGCGCGCCCACAGCGTGCTGCCGTCTGCGGCGGCCAGGCAGCGGATGCGATTGTCGGGCTCGCCCTGTAGCGCCTGTACTTCGGCGATACAGACGCGGTCGGAGGAGGCGGTTGCCAGGGCGAGGTCGAACGCGCCCGGATATTCCCGGTTCCAGACCACCGCGCCGTCGCCGCCGATGCGGCTGACGCGATAGCTCGCCGCGCCGTCGGCGGCGCTGACGATGAAGGTGTCGCCATTGCCGCTGGCGGCGAGCGCTCTTGCCTCCTCGCGCAGCGGCGTCTGCAGGCCGATGTCCTCGTCGATGAGCTGGCCCTGGGCATCGAGCTCGATCAGGCGCCGCACGCCGGCTTCGCGCGCGCCAATGGCGAGGAAGTGGCCGTTGCTCTCGCGGGTCAGCGTAAGCACGGTGGACACCGGCAGTTCGCGGTCATAGCGCAGTGCGCCGCTGGCGCTGTAGCCGATCAGGCGCAGGCGTTGCGCCGCGCCGCTCGGCGCCGAGGTCAATACGGTCGCGTCGCCGTTCGGCTGGATCTGCAGGGAACAGCCTGGGCCGGGCGCGGCGCAGGCATCACCGATGCCGGCCGGCAGCGGCTGAGTCCACAGCGGCGTGCCGTCGGTGGCGACACGGGCGAGCTGCGCTCCGGTACGGTTGACGGTGTCCAGCGCATACAGGCTGCCATCATTGCCGATGGCGATGACCGCGGTTGCCGAATTCGGGCCGAGCTCCCGCGTGACCAGCCAGCGCTGCTGGCCGGCTGCGTCCAGGCACAGGTGCGCGACGCCGCTGCCGCCAGGTTGGCGCGCTGCGGCGCAGCTACTGCCGTTCGGACCGACGGCGACCGCGCTGAACTCGATACCGGGCTGCGGGCTGCTGTCGGTCCAGGTCCACCGCCGGTTGCCGCGACGGTCGAAGCGGATGAGCTGGGCGCGGCCCTGCGCTGAAACCACACTGCTGCGGCCTGCGACGAGCAGATCGCCACTGGGCGCGTCGACATCGCGCTGCGGACGCTGGAAGCGCAGCGCCGGCGTTTCGTCGCCGACCGTGCGGCGCACGACCGGGAAGCTGTCAGCGGTCAGGGTGGCCTGCAGGCTGCCGTCGGCGGCGATGCGCTGGATGTCGTCCTGGGTCTCGATCCAGCTGCCGCCAGTTGCATCGGCGCGCACGAACAGCGGGGAGACGCGGCGCTCCCAGATGAACTGGCCCTGGGCGTCGAAGCGACGTATCTGGCCGGGATCCGTTTCGGCCAGCAGCACGCCGCCATCGGTCATCGCTATGAGGCGAGCGGTCGCTGACGTCGTCGCCGCCAGCGTGACCTGGCCTGCGGACTCGCGTTGCAGTACGACCGTCGCGCCCTGTTGCAGTAACAGCCAGCGTGCGCCCGGCACCGCGGCGACATCGACGATCTGCGCCGCGGAGCGACTGTTGCTCGGCAGTGCCCGGTCCCAGCTGACAGCCAGCGCCGCGGGCGCGGCGGCACAGCACAGCAGCAGGGCAGTGATCCGGCCGGAGAGGCGGGAAGCGAGGTGCGGGCGACAATTCATGCAAAGTTCCCTGACAGTGGCAGCAGACGCGGTGTGAGGCGGTGCGGTGTATGACGCACGCCGTGTTAGTAAGACGTAATCCCGGGCGCCACCCCCCATTCGCGTGGCGCGTCCAGGCCCAGGAAGCGACGCATTCAACGCGGCGTCGTGTTGTCCTGTCGCGGCAGCGGCGGTTCTCCCGCATAGGCGCTACTCCGAATCCTGGTGGACAGCGCCGTGGTCCGGTAGTCCGTCCAGGCCGCCCAGTAGACAGAACACGGTAAGACGTGCGAGAGGTGATCAGATCCGGTGGAACGCGCAGGGCGGTCAGGAGTCGGTGCCGTATGCGACAGGGCTGCGTTACGTGAGCCAAAGGCCGGGCGAGACGGCCACGGTATTCAAACCAAGGGCCGCACGAGGCGGCCACGGTATTCAAGCCAAGGGCCGCACGAGGCGGCCACGGTATTCAAGCCAAGGGCCGCACGAGGCGGCCACGGTATTCAAGTCAAGGGCCGCACGAGGCGGCCACGGTATTCAAGTCAAGGGCCGCACGAGGCGGCCCTTGATCACAGCAGCACAGGCGGTTCGCTTACTTGAGCTTGGCGTCGGCGCGCAGTGCTTCGGCCTTGTCGGTCTTTTCCCACGAGAACGCGGTGTAGGTCTCGCCGTTGTCGCGCTTGACCTCGTACGGCGTGCGGCCGAAGTGGCCGTAGCTCGCGGTTTGCTGGTACATCGGGTGGACCAGGTCCAGCATCTTGATGATGCCGTACGGGCGCAGGTCGAAGTGCTTGCGGATCAGCTTCTCGATCTTGTCGTCGCTGATCTTGCCGGTGCCGAACGTGGTCACCGAGATCGAGGTCGGCTCGGCCACGCCGATCGCGTAGGAGACCTGGATCTCGCAGCGGTCGGCAATGCCGGACGCGACGATGTTCTTGGCCACGTAGCGCGCTGCATAGGCGGCCGAGCGGTCGACCTTGGACGGATCCTTGCCCGAGAACGCGCCGCCGCCGTGGCGGGCCCAGCCGCCGTAGGTGTCGACGATGATCTTGCGGCCGGTCAGGCCGCAGTCGCCGACCGGGCCGCCGATCACGAACTTGCCGGTCGGGTTGATGTGGAACTTGGTGCCCTTGTGAATCCACTTGGTCGGCAGCACGGGCTTGATGATGGTTTCCATCACGGCCTCGACCAGATCCTTCTGCTTGATGCCCGGATCGTGCTGGGTCGACAGCACCACGGCGTCGATCGCGGCGGCCTTGCCGTCTTCATAGCGCAGGGTGACCTGGCTCTTCGCGTCCGGACGCAGCCACGGCAGCGGCGACTTCTTCTGCTTGCGCACCTTGGCCTGCTGTTCGACCAGGCGGTGCGAGTAGTAGATCGCCGCCGGCATCATGTCCTTGGTTTCGTTCGTGGCGTAGCCGAACATCAGGCCCTGGTCGCCGGCGCCCTGTTCTTCCGGCTTCTTGCGGTCCACGCCCTGGTTGATGTCCGGCGACTGCTTGCCGATCAGGTTCAGGATGCCGCAGGTGGCGCCGTCGAAGCCGACTTCGGACGAGTCATAGCCGATGTCGACGATGACCTTGCGCGTCAGCGCTTCGAGGTCGATCCAGGCCGAGGTCGTGATTTCACCGGCGACGATGGCGACGCCGGTCTTGACCATGGTTTCGCAGGCCACGCGGGCGCGCTTGTCCTGCAGCAGGATAGCGTCGAGGACGGCGTCGGAAATCTGATCGGCAACCTTGTCCGGATGGCCTTCGGACACGGATTCGGAGGTGAACAGGTAGCTGCTCATCGCGGCATATCCTTCAATTCGGATAAAGGGATGGAAAAAAACGGGCCGCGAATGATAGCGGCTGACGGGGGATATTGCATCTGTCCCAGGTCGACTGGTATGGGCGGCGGTGAAACCCGCCGTCTCGGCACGTGGCAATCCGCCGCACGACCTGTCGCGAAATCAATCGTCAGTGCGAGCCGACGTGCTAAGGCGCGTCGGCTCGCATCCGGCTTCGCGGGTTCACGCCGCGACTGTGGAAGCAGCACTTCGCTGCCGAAGCGCTGCGATCCACCCTGTTTATCCGTTGGCGCGATGGGGCAAGTCGCCATGTAGTTGGCGGCTACCGCACGCCATGCGCCGAGTCGGTCCTGCCTTCGAGGGTGCCGGATTTACTTGGCGCCGAAGTTGTAGCGGAAGCTCAACTGATAGGTTCGCGACGGCATGCGGTAGTACTGGGCGTCACCCAGTTCGCTCTCGGCCACGGGATCGCGCCTATCGCTGAGGTTGTAGCCGTCAAGGCGCAGTTCCCAGGTGTCGAAGCGATAGCCGACGCCGGCGTCCACCGCGGTATAGGCGCCGGTCGGGGCGGTGTTGCGCTTGTTGAGGAAGCGCTTGCCCACATAGCTTGCAACGACCGAGGCATTGAAGCCCTGCTGCGGCAGATAGAGCAGGCCTAGCGCTCCCAGATGCTGCGGCGACAGTTCCAGCTGCTTGCCGCGTAGCTGGGTAAGGGTGGAACCGAACAATTGCGCATAATCGGTAAAGCGCGCATCGTGATACGCGTAGTTTGCGTGCAGATCCAGCGTATCGGTCAGCGCGTAGCGTGCCTCGAATTCCGCGCCGCGGAAGCGCTCGTTGCCGGCATTGGTCAGGCCGGGTGAGCCATTGACGTTCTGCGCCACCACGAGGTTGCGGAAGTTCATGCGAAACAGCGACAGTTCCCAGTCAAAGCGGCCGTCCGCATGCTCGCCCTTGGCGCCCAGTTCGACGCTGCGCGCGTATTCGGGTTCGAGGATGTTGGATTCGGCTTCGGGACCGAAATCGACGACCGCGGGCTTGAACGCATTGCGATAGTTCGCGAATACGTGCACGCCATCGCTGCCGTCCTGCCAGAGGCGATAGCTGGTGCCGATCGCGCCGCTCCAGCGCGTGTCGTTACGCTTCTGCTGTTCGCTTTCGGTTTCTGCCGGCGTGTTGCTGTTGAATACGGTCTCCGCACCGGTGCGTGTTTCGCGCGTGCGGTTGAAGCGTGCGCCTATCTCTACGCGCCAGGCCTCGGTCGGCGCAAGGTGCAGATCGGCGTAGGCGCCGCTGAAATTGCGCCGGTCTTCGAGTTCGGTTGCCTCGTCGATACGCAGGCTGTGCGAGTCTGGCGCGTTGCGGCCACTGGGCAGTACCGCGTATTCAAAGTTGCTGCTCTCCTGTTCGCCTTCGCCATGCATGTGGTCCAGGCCCCAGACCACGGTCGCCCTGTCCGAGAGCCGCGTGGTCAGGTGGCTGTCGAAGTAGAGCTCGCGTGTGTCGCGATTCTGGCGATAGCCGTCGGCATTCACCGTGCTACCGTCGATGGCAAAATCACTGCGCAGGAAACCGCGCGTGATGTCGCCGTCCGAACGTGCTGCGGCCAGCCGCGTATCCCATTCGCCCCAGCCGGTTTCAAGCAGGTAGCCCAGCGCGAGCTGCACGCGGTTCTCGTCAATCTTGCCGTCGCGCGGATTGACGTTGGCATCGATCGGGAAGCGGCTGCTCAGCGTACGTCCTTCGCGCGGATGCGGGCTGGCCGGGTCCTGGTGCAGTACGGTACCGTCGAGGTCGAGTGTGAACTTGCCTTCGCCGGCAGCCGCGGCGAGCCGGTACAACAGGTGGGAGCGATCATAGCCAGTGCGGTCGGCTGAGAGTTCGCGCTTCTCGGCATCAAACAGCAGCGATGAAGCAATGCCGGCGTCGGTATTGGACAGCGGCAGCAACAGCGCGACGTTGGCATTGCCGCGGCTGCCGACACCAGCCTCGATGCTGGCCGAACCCTGTCCTGCAGCGTGGTGGATAACGTGGATCACGCCGACAAAGCTCGTCGCACCGTAACTCACCGGCGCGGCGCCCTTGAGCACTTCAATACGCTCGACATTGGCGAGATTCAGGGTTGCTAGCGCCGGCACGAATGCGCCTCCCCAGGGCACGCCGTCGACGACCAGCAGGAAGGCATCGAATTCGCGCAGGCCCCAGAGAGCCGGCACAGAAGCGGCAGGCCCGCCATCTCCGCCCGGGGCCACGTCGACGCCGGCGACGAGGCTCAGCGCCGTACGCAGATCGTTAGCGCCACGAGCGCGCAGCTCGTCGCCGCTGACCACGCTGACCGATGAGGCGCTGTCGCGCAGCGCCAGCGGTAGTTTTGACGAAGTGACTTCGATTGTGTCGAGTGTGCTGGACTCCGGCTTGCTGGCGAGCGCTGGAGCGCTGCACAGCACGAAGGCGACAGCAAGGGCGAGCGACGCCCGGCGGTGTGTTGACATGCGGTATTCCCCCATTGATGAAAAGTTTCTTCCAGCGGCCAGTCCCTAGCATTTGGGCCGCGTCTTTCGGGAGGGGATGCTATTTTGATCTGCGCCGCGTGCGATCAGTCTGTAGTCCCGTCGCGGCCTGGTTCTCAAGGCTGGTTGCCATGGCTCTCTAGGCTGATCACGGGTGTGTGGCACCGGTGCATGCCGGTTTGGCGTGCTTGCGAATTCTCAGCGCGCGCGCGCGCAGGGTTCGCTCCCGAGAAATGAGGGCATGTAGAGTCTTGAACTTACTTGTTTTGCCGCGAGCGACGGACGCATCCCGGCTAAGCCTTCCGACGGCCTCAGCGTTTTAGCTGATACACCTCGTAGCTCTCGTCACTGACATCGAGCAGCATCAGCACGCGTCCCTCGGCGATGCCCCAGGCCAGGCCGACGGTGTCGCTGTCGCGCGCGCTGCCACCGGTGGCCTTGCTGTAGGGAACCTGCGGGTCCTCGTTGACGGTGGCGCCGCCGATGAAATACCAGTCGCCCTTGCCGTCGCCCGGCGGCAGCAGCCAGCCGCTGCGGCGCTGCGAGCCGGTGAGTTTCTGAAAGAACACGCGGCCGTCGCGTTCTTCGATGCGTGCCTTGAACCACGGGTACGGAAAGATGCCGTAGCGGGCGCCCTGCAGCGAGCGGACTTTCCAGTCGCCGGTGAGTTCGGCTGCGGTCAGCGGCCGATGCGGTTCGGCCAGCAGCTCCTCGACCACGGCCTTGGGGTCGGCGTCGCCCGCGGGAATTTCCGGACTCGCGTTGATCTTCTCGACACGCCGCTGTGCATCGTGCAGGCGTGCCTGATGTTCGGGCCAGAGCTGGTCCAGACGCGCGTCGGCGGCAGCCGCCGCCGACGCGACGGCGGCGAAGGGCAGGGCGAGCAGGCAGCGCAGCAGTACGTTCATAGGCGACTCCATCGGGCGGACGCGTGGCGAGTATGCTCAGCCGGAAAAGAAAAAACGCGCAATATGGAAAAATATCGGTGCGGCGAAGCTCACCGAGTCCATGCGGTCCATCATGCCGCCGTGACCTTCGATCATGCTGCCCCAATCCTTGGCGCCAAGGCTGCGCTTGACCGCCGACAGCGCCAGGCCGCCCAGCACGCCGCAGATCACGATCAGCAGTGACATCGCCGCCGACTGCAGCGGCGTGAACGGCGTGATCCACCACAGCGATGCGCCGATCGCGACCGCGGACGCACCGCCGCCGATCAGGCCCTCGACGGTCTTCGACGGGCTGACCAGCGGTGCCAGCTTGTGTTTGCCGAACAGCTTGCCGAAGACGTATTGCATGACGTCGCTGATCTGCACGACCAGCATCAGATAGAGCAGCAGCAGCGCGCCCTGGCCTTCGAAGCCGGCGAGATCGAGCACGAGCAGCGCCGGTGCGTAGCTGATGCAGTAGATCGCGATCATCACGCCCCATTGGATCTTGGTCGTGCGCTCGAGAAATTCCTCGGTATCACCGGCAAATACCGCGAGCGCCGGCAGGCCGAGGAAGGCGTAGACCGGGATGAAGATCGAGAACAGCCCGTACCACTCGAGATGAATCAGCCAGTACTGAAGCGGCACGAGCACATAGAACGCGACCACGAGCGGCTTGTGGTCGCTCGCACGCGTCGGCGTCAGCGTGATGAATTCGCGCAGCGCGAAGAACGAGATGAAGGCGAACACGAACAGCGTCGCCGACGGCCCGAGCCAGAAGCAGGCGCCGAGCACCGCGACCATGAGCCACCAGGCGCGCAGGCGCTCGTTCAAGTTGCGGATGACTGCGGTATCGCCCTTGCGCCGCTGCAGCAGCCAGCCCAGGGCCGAGGCCACGCTCAGTAGCGTGACGATGCCGCCGAATACCCAGAGCAGTTTCTGTGCCGCGGTCATGTCGGGGTTCTCCGTGCCGGATCGGCCAGCGCGCAGACGGACGCATGCGCACGCCGCAGGAAATCCGCGCGCGATTCGGCACCGGGCCGTTCCAGCGCCGCGCCGAAGCGCACCGTGCAGTACAGCGGCAGCGGCACATGCGAGCCTTTCGGCAGGCTGCGGTGCAGGGTGTCGAGGTACGCCGGCACGAGATTCAGCGACGGGAACGACTCGGCGATGCGGAACAGGCCGCCGCGGAACGGCTGCGGCAGGCGGTCCGCGGTACGCGTGCCTTCGGGAAACAGGATCAGCGAATCGCCTTGTTCGAGTGCCGCGAACACCGGCGCCAGCGGATCCCCGGCTCGCTCATCGCGGCGGCGCTCGATCAGGATCGCGCGCAGCACGCGGCCGGATAGATAGGTGCGCAGGCCCGGCTTGTCCCAGTAATCGCGCGCGGCGACTGGCCGCGTCACCGCGCGCTGGGCTGGCGTCAGCGCGCTCCAGATCGCGAGCGTGTCGAGGTGGCTGCAGTGGTTCGCGAAGTACAGGCATTGGCCGCCGTCCGGTTCGCTGCGCCATTGGGCGCGC
>JAAFHE010000759.1 GCA_013298265.1 Lysobacterales bacterium
CCCCGCGTCAGCGTCTGCGGCACGAACGCCTCTTCGCCGATCGCCTGAAACTCTCGGCGCAGGAACTGCAAACCGAACGCGCCGCGCCAGCCGGCCAGTTCACTTTGCACCAATTCCACACGCCCCTCGTTGGACTGGCTCAGGAACACCGTGCCGATCTCGTCGCCTTCGAACTCCGTATGGGTATAGTCGGTGTGGCTCAGGTTGAAACGCACGGCTTCGATCGCGCCGGTATTCAGCGTGAGACCGCCCTTGAGGTCGTGGCGTGTCTGCGCGAGCTTCAGCGTGACGCCGGCTTCGCCCGCGGACGGATCACCGGGTTCAGCTGGGTTGCCGTAGTCGTTGAGAAAGCGCGAGACGGCGAGACCGATGAAGCCCGCGTCGCCGATCCACGAAGCGCCGAACGAGCCGGATTTCGTCGTCAGGAAACTGTTCGCGATCTTGCCGTCGGGGCCGTCGTAGTCATCGGTGTCGCGATAGCTGCCGTCCGCATGCAGCGCGAAGTTGCCGGCGCCCAGATCGATGCGCGCCATGCCGCTGCGCTCGTTCGCGCCGTCGTTGCCGCGCAGCTCGGCGCGGCCGGAAATCGGCCGCTCGGGAAGTTTTTCGGGAATGCGGCCGTCGACCACATTGACCACGCCGCCGATCGCGCCGGAGCCGTAGAGCAGGGTGGCCGGACCTTTGAGCACTTCGATCTGGTCGGCGAGAAACGGCTCGATCGACACCGCGTGATCCTGGCTCACCGTGGATACGTCGCCCGAGCTCGCGCCATTGGACAGCACGCCGACACGCGGCCCGTCCAGGCCGCGGATGACCGGGCGGCCGACGCCGGGGCCGAAATAAGTGGTCTGTACGCCCGGCAGTCGCGCGACGGTCTCGCCAAGCGTCGCGGCTTTGGCGTCGTCCAGCGCGGCGCCAACGAGCACGCTGACCGGCGCGATGACTTCGTCGGCGTTTTGCTTGATCGGCAGCGCCGTCACCTCCACTTCGTCGAGTCGGTGGGCCTGCTCTGGCGAATTGCGCGCGCTGCCGTCGGCAGGCGTGTCCGACGACGCGTCAGTGGCCGCTGCGGCGGCACTGCTGCCCAGCAGAGCCGCAATGGCCAGCGCCAACAAGGTTTTGTTCATGCACGACTCCGCGGAAGGTAAGACTGGAAGCTCGAATGGATATGTTATACCGTATCAATCTTGCGGGTGGCAACGCCTGTAGGAAGTCATGCCCTACACTCCGTCTCTGGTGCCGTCCCCTATGTCGTGCGAGGCCGCTGAATTGAGTTCGACCGATCCTTCCGCCGAGCGGACCGCGGTACCGCGTGCGCGTTCGGGTGGGTTTGCGGCGATTGCGGACCGGTTCGGTGCGACCGCTTCATTTCTGTGCGCGATCCACTGCGCCCTGTTGCCGTTCGTGATCGCGCTCCTGCCGGCGCTGGGCCTGGGCTTCCTGGCCGACCATGCGATCGAACGCGGCTTCGTCGCCTTCGCGTGCACGCTCGCCACGACCATGCTGGTGCTCGGTTATCGTCGGCACCGGCGGCCCAACGCACTGTTCGTGCTGTTGCCGGCGCTGATCCTGCTGCTCGTTGGTGTCATCGAGGACGGCGAGCAGGCGGCGGTGGCACATGTCTGGCTGGTCAGCACCGGCGGCAGCCTGCTCGCGCTGTCCCATCTCGTGAATCTGCGTCTTTCCCACGTGCACGACGCGAATTGCCGCCACGGGTGATTGTGTAACCGGCGCCACCGTTCCTAGCATGCCGCGATACTCGCTGCCGCGCTCTTCCGATGACCCATCCGCATTCGCATCCCGCAGCGACTTCTGCGCACGGACACGACCATGATCACGCGCATGGCCACAGCCACGCCGAGCTCGACGACGAGGCGCGCGGTCATGTAGCCGGCTACAGCGGCGACCGCCGCCGCACGCACAAGCTCATGCTGGCGTTTGCGCTGACTACGCTGATGATGGTCGTGGAGGCCGTCGGCGGCTGGCTGTCCGGATCCCTCGCACTGGTCGCCGACGCGGGCCACATGCTCGTCGATGCCCTCGCGCTGCTGTTCGCTTGGTTCGGTGCACATTTCGCGCAGCGTCCGGCGGACGCACGGCGCAGCTTCGGCTATGCGCGGCTGGAAGTGCTGGTCGGCTACACCAATGCGCTATCGCAGTTCATGCTCGTCGGCTGGATCCTGTTTGAGGCGATCCAGCGCTTCTACGCGCCCGGTCCGATCCTGTCCGGAATGATGCTGGTAGTCGCAGTTGCCGGCCTCGGCGTGAATCTGCTCGTGCTTGGCGTCCTGGGCGGACACGATCACGACGACCTGAACACCGCCGGCGCGCGCCTGCACGTGATCGGCGATCTGCTGGGTTCCCTGGGGGCGGTCAGCGCCGCGCTGCTGGTGCGCTATTTCGACTGGCTCTGGGCCGACCCGGCGATCTCCGTCTTTGTGTCGCTGCTGATTCTCAACAGCGCCTGGCGCCTGCTGCGGCGCTCGGCGCACATCCTGCTGGAAGGGGTCCCGGAAGGCGTCGAAGTGGCCTCAATCGTGGGTACGGTCGAGCAAGGTGTGGCCGGCGTGCGCGACGTGCATCATGTGCATGTCTGGCAGCTCGCTGGCGGGGTGCGTGTGGCCACGTTGCATGCCCGTCTCAACGAGGGCACGGCGCCGGACGACGCTATCCTCGCGGTTGGGCGCACGCTGCGCCGGCATTTC